>JAIXTU010000337.1 GCA_027483785.1 Flavobacterium sp. | reverse complement strand
TTATCCGAAGTTTTTCACACCAAACGGCGACGGTTACCACGATACGTGGAATATTTCGACTCTGCAAAATCAGTTTGCTGCACGAATCTTTATCTTCGACCGCGAAGGAAAACTAATGAAACAGATTGCAACAACGGGTCAAGGTTGGGACGGTACGTTTAACGGAGCTCCAGTTCCGGCCGACGATTACTGGTTCACAATTCAGTATTCAGAAGGAGGCGTAAACAAAGAATTCAAGGCACACTTTGCTTTGAAACGATAAAAAGAAATTACTAACCAAAACTAAAAATCCATGGTTTTGCCATGGATTTTTTTTGTGCTAATTGTTTGAACATCGTAAAAACAGTATTTTTGGCAAAACTGTCTATGGAATATACATACTTGCTTTTTTCCTTTGCCTTTTTAATCGTGTGGCTTTTTGTTTTCGCTTCGCTGTCCGATTTAAAAAAGAGCATGCTTAAAGTTAGTTTCCTTGGAGCACTTTCAGGAATACCAGCACAAAATTGGTACCTGTCTGATTATTGGAATCCGCCAACCATTCTTGGTCAAGGGCACATTTCTGTTGAAGATGTCCTTTCGGGTTTCGGAATAATCGGTTGTACGGTCTTCTTGTTTAATGCCGTGTTTAAAACCAAAGAAGTCCCAAGCTTTCAGCCACAAAATAAGCTGTTAACATATCTTTTTGCACTTGGGATAGCAGGCGTAATTCTCGCTCTATATGTTGGGATAAATACTATGATTGCAACGTCTTCTTTGTTTTTGATTATAGCAATTTTTATGGTTTGGAAAAGACCCGATTTACTTAATCGCGCTATTATTTCCGCACTATTTTCCTTTACGCTAGCATTCGTAATTTACTTTACAGTTTTTACTATAATAATGCCTGGTTTTTGGGAAAGTGTTTGGAAAGTTGAATCCGGATTATTGCGAACTTTTTTGGTGGGTGAAGTTCCCCTAATCGAAGCTTTTTGGTTTATCAGTTGGGGTGCTTTCTCAGGTATTGTCTATAATTTCTATAAAGGAACCGTCTCCGTTCCCAGTCGATTTGTGAAACTCGTAACGCAAAAATCAGTTTCAACAACTTAGTTTAAAAACAAGCCGCTGTACACTTCAAAACGCTAGGTTTCTTACCTTAGCACTATGATTCAACGAAACAGATTTTCTTTTCCAACAATCGACATTAACGTGTTTGAAAACAAGCTTCGCACGTATGTTCTTACGCAAAAATACGCCGCGTACTTAAATTCTAACGCAAAACAAAATAGTTGCACGTATTCGAAAATATATGCATTTGGTTCAAGAAATGCCTTTGAGTGCGATAGCGCCGGCGATTTAAACGCAGCAGCAAGCTTTATATCAAATCCCGATTGGAAGTTCATTGCCGTTGCATACAATTTTAAAAACTTGTTCCATAAGAATCATACATCTATTCCTGCATCTATTTCTTTTCCTAAACTCGCAGTTTTTGTGCCCGAATTTGTATTTTTTGTGGAAGATGAAATTGTTTTGGAAACTTATTTAGATTTCGCTGCCGCAGAAGAGTTAGTGCATCGAATTGCGAATATTCAAGACACAGAACAGCACAAGAATTTAGTTGCGAGCGAGGTTATACCACAGCTAAGTAAAGCCGATTATCTAGCGCGGGCGACTAAGATTTTGGAGCATATTCAGGCAGGCGATTTTTACGAAATAAATTTCTGCTTTCCGTTTCAAACAAAAATTTTAAACCCGAATATAAACGCCTTATATTCAGCGCTTAATTCTAAATCAGAAGCACCTTTTTCAGGCTTTTTTAAGTGGCACGAAAGTGCAGTGATATCTTCTTCTCCCGAACGTTTTCTTCGAAAGCAAGGCTTAAAAATAACCTCGCAACCAATCAAAGGAACCGCGAGAAGAAGCAGCGAAGCAGAAATCGACGAGCAGCTTAAAGCAGCACTGAAAAGCAACGCAAAAGAGCGCGCCGAAAATGTGATGATAGTCGATTTAGTCCGAAACGATCTTTCTAAAGTCGCAACCAAAAATTCCGTTCGAGTAGAAGAATTATGTGAAATTTACAGTTTCAAACAAGTGCACCAGATGATCTCAACGATTTCGTGTCAACTACGCGCAGATGCAAGCTTTTTTGATATTCTTGAAGCTACTTTTCCGATGGGAAGCATGACTGGTGCACCTAAAGTTGAGGCTATGAAATGGATTGATTTATATGAGCCCAGCGCTCGTGGTATGTATAGCGGAAGTTTTGGTTACATGGCGCCAAACGGCGATTTCGACTTGAATGTCATCATTCGATCAATTCTTTGCGATACGAAATCGGGCGAAACAACGTTCTCGGTAGGAAGCGCCATTACTGCCAATGCAGATCCAGCCGAAGAGTATCAGGAATGCTTGCTTAAAGCAAAAGCAATGATTGAAGTTTTAAATCCGATTTCTGTTGAGCAAGTTCGTTAGTCGATTTAGCAAAATCATTCAGGAGCAATTCCCTGAACTAAACAAGGCGCGCCTGCTAGTAGCAGTTAGTGGCGGAATCGATAGTATTGTTTTAACAGATTTACTGCTCGCAGCAAACTTTTCAATCGGGATCGTTCATTGTAATTTTCAGCTACGAGGTGTTGAAAGTGACGAAGATGAGCAGTTTGTTCGCGCTTTCGCGGAAACGCATCATATACCATTTTTTAGCGCGCGTTTCGACACCAAATCGTTTGCAGCGAATGCTAAAATTTCAACTCAGGAAGCCGCCCGAATTTTGCGGTATAACTATTTTGAAGAAATTCGAACTCAAGAGGCGTTTGAGTTTGTTTTAACGGCACATCATTTAAACGATAGTATTGAAACCGTTTTGTTTCATCTGGCGCGCGGAACCGGAATCGAAGGTTTGTTGGGAATTCCGAAACGCAATGGATGCGTCATTAGACCTTTACTATCTTTTTCTAAAGAAGAAATTCGAGAGCATGCCGCGGTGCGAGATCTCAGTTGGCGAGAAGATGCTTCGAACGCAAAAACCGACTATACGCGAAATAAAATTCGGCACGAATTGGTACCGCTTTTTACATCGTTAAATCCGAGTTTCGAAGCCAGTTTTCACGCAAGTATTCAAGCTTGGGAACAAACGCAATCGCTCGCTACCGATGCTGCCGCCGCCGTTTTAAGTCAGGTGGTGCAAGACAGTCACGGACATAAAAAATTGCACATACCTGAATTGTTGAAGTTTCCTAATTATCGAGCTTATTTGCAATTTTGGTTAGCCGATTTTGGTTTTCATGCATGGAACGATATTTACGATTTACCTTTCGGAGAAACGGGAAAACACGTTTTTTCGGAGGATTCCGTTTTGACAAAAGACCGGGATTTTTTACTTCTTTCTGTAAAGGAAGAGGAACCACCGATACATGTGGAGATCAAAACCATTCCGTTTGAGTTTACAGAACCCATTGCATTTTCGGGCACTTACGTGGATTCATATCAGAAATCAACACGAACGGAAATATACGTCGATGCCGATTTGATTTCTGGGAATTTAAATCTCAGAAATTACGTACAAACTGATAAATTTGCTCCTGAAGGAATGTCTGCCGGCACCAAAAGTGTTGGGAAGTTTTTAAGAGACGAAAAGGTATCTTTGGAGTATCGAAAAAAAGCGCGGGTGTTATGCGATTCAGAGCAAGTCATTTGGGTCGTGGGTTACCGGGCAAACAGAAATTACCTCGCAACAACACAAACTAAATCAATTCTTAAGTTCACTTTGTATTCATGAAGAAAATACTTTCTTTTTTCGTTTTGCTCTTTGCCTTTTCGGCAGTGGCGCAGGTTATTCAGCCTGTAAAATGGCAAACTGCTGTTGAAGATAACGGCAATGAAACGTTCACTTTGGTTTTCACCGGAAAGATCGATGCTGGTTGGCACGTTTATTCGCAAACCACACCCGATGGCGGTCCGCTTCCGCTACTGGCAACATACGAAGCTTTAGGAAAAGGTTATGATTTGATTGGAAAAACCACAGAAAGCAAAACAAAACGCGCATTTAATGATGTTTTTGGTGTGGATGAAGTTTTCTTTGAAGGAAAAGTTGTTTTACGTCAGAAAATTTCCCGAAAAAATCCGAAAGTAAAGTCTGTTGTTGCTTCACTTTCCTATCAAGTATGTGAAGAAAAATGTATTAACGAAGATAAAACCTTTACTTTTTCACTTCCCGAACCCAAGGTTGCCACTCCTATAACTGGTGAAAGCAATACGGTTGCTGCTGGCGATACGGTCTCAAAAGCTGTTGATACTGCGGCAGTTGTCACCAATGCCAAGTATTCAAAAAAGCTGGAAAAATCCACAGAAATTAAAGAAGAGAAAGCCGATGACAAGAGTATTTGGAGCATTTTTCTTTTAGCGTTTTTAGGCGGTATTGTTGCCACTATAACGCCTTGTGTTTTTCCGATGATTCCGATGACGGTAAGTTTCTTTTTGAAACAATCGGGAAGTAAGGCGAAAGGTCGTTTTAATGCAATATTTTACGGCTTTTGCATCGTATTGATTTGCGTATTGATTACGTTGCCTTTTCATTTGTTGGAAGGAGCAAATCCAGACGTTTTTTCAGAGATTTCGACCAATGTATGGTTGAATGTATTCTTTTTTATCATTTTCAGCATTTTCGCAGTTTCGTTCTTTGGAGCTTTCGAAATTACCATGCCAAGTGCTTTGGCTAACAAAGTTGATTCGGCTTCGGATCGCGGCGGAAAAATTGGTATTTTCTTTATGGCGCTTACGCTGATTATCGTGTCGTTTTCGTGTATTGGCCCTGCTTTGGGATTCGTTTTAGGAACATCGCTTAATTCGGATGGCGGCGCATGGATTTTATCTTTAGCGATGTTGGGATTTGGCCTCGGACTGGCCTTGCCGTTTATGTTTTTTGCTTTAGCGCCTTCATTACTTGGAAATTTGCCAAAGTCGGGCGGTTGGCTCAATACAGTCAAAGTTGTTTTTGGTTTTATTGAATTGGCATTAGCTTTTAAATTTTTATCGAATGCCGATTTAGTTTTGAATACGCATTATTTGGAACGTGAAGTGTTTATCGCTATTTGGGTTGCCATTTTCGGTTCTTTAAGCTTGTACTTGTTCGGAAAAATTCGTTTTCCTCACGATAGTCCGCTTGATCATTTATCCGTTTCGCGAGCATTACTTGCTGTCTTAACGTTCAGTTTTACAGTATATTTAATTCCTGGATTGTGGGGCGCGCCCTTAAAGTTGATTAGCGCATTTCCACCACCTTTAACGTACAGTGAAAGTCCGAATGGCTTTGGAGGAAGCATAACTACCGAAAATGGCACAGCTTTACCGGAAGGTGCCGTTGCTGGTCCGCACGGAATTGCTAGTTTTGAAGAGTATGAAGCCGGTTTAGCTTACGCGAAAAAAGTTGGAAAGCCTGTATTGATTGACTTTACCGGAAGAGCTTGCCAAAATTGTAGATTGATGGAAGCAAATGTTTGGTCGGACGAAAATGTTTTAAAAATTTTGAAAAATGACGTGGTTCTTATTTCGCTCTTTGGCGATGAACGGACGCAGTTGCCTGAAGCAGAACAATATATTTCAAAAGAAACAGGAAATAAAATTGCTACCGTCGGACAAAAATGGAGCGAGTTTCAAAGACAACGCTACGGCACGAACGCGCGTCCTTACTATGTTTTGATGGATCACGAGGAAAAGATTTTAAATGAACCTGTTGCGTACACACCAGATGTAGACACCTATTTATCTTGGTTGAAGGAAGGCGTAAAAAAGTTTTAACGACAGGTACTCATTTCTGCGACAGCGATTGCAAAAGCAAGCGTACCGTTAGAAAACGCGAACAACTGCGGTTAAAAGATGGCGACCTAAGAAGCCATTTTTTAAACTGCAGTTGTGCGTTTTATGAGGTACCTTGACTTGGAAAGCGCGGTGCCCGGCGTTTTTCGACCAATAGTAACGACGCCGGGCAGTTGCCCAAAAATTACAAACCGCTCACGTAATTGGCGTACAAATCGCGGAACGTGGTGCTGTTTCGAACCCGATTTTTAGCGAGTTTCTTTTGCGCGGCGAGTCCCCAAAGCAATACCTCGGCGATGAAATAGCGATCGGATTTATCGGCGTTTGCCGCGTATTGATCGATCAATTGAAATAGGGCAGGGTTGCGTTCGAGCTCGGCTTTGTAGGCGCGATCGCTTTGATCTTCGGTTAGCACAATTTCACCCTCGTTGAAAAACCACGTGTAAACATCTTGATATACAGAAGGTTGATTTGGTTTTTCCAGCTTCTCGATTTTTGGGAAAATACTGCTAAAAACAGACTTAACCGCCTCGTCGAGAATTAGATGCGCCACAAAAGCAGCGCCTTCTTGTTCACCTTCGTAAACCAACTCTACTTTTCCAGTGATCGCGGGAATGACTCCGATGAAGTCGCCCAAACGAAGGGTCGTTTTGTTTTCTCCAGAGCGCAACGTGCGTAACTCGGCGGTGCTTAGCAAATTTTCGAAGGCGGTAACCGACAAACGTGCACTAACGCCGCTTTTTTGGTCGATGTATTCACTTTCGCGTGCTGAGAAACTAATTTGTTCGAGCAAATCGCGGGCTACTTCCGGGATGTACACATGTTCCAGACGCGTGTCGGCAGCCGTTTCGTAGGAAGTAATTTTCTTGGCGGTTTCGATATCTGTTGGATAATGCGTTAAAATTTGCGAACCAATGCGGTCTTTCAAAGGTGTTACGATGCTTCCGCGGTTCGTGTAATCTTCCGGATTTGCCGTGAAAATAAACTGCATGTCGAGTTCTAGTCGAAGTTTAAATCCGCGAATCTGAACATCGCCTTCTTGCAAGATATTGAACAAAGCTACTTGTATTCGCGCTTGCAGGTCGGGTAACTCGTTGATAACGAATATACAACGGTTGGCGCGCGGAATCATTCCGTAATGAATAACGCGGTGATCGGCGTACGAAAGTTTGAGGTTAGCCGCTTTAATAGGGTCGATATCGCCAATTAGGTCGGCAACAGTAACGTCGGGCGTGGCAAGTTTTTCAGAGAAACGTTCGTCTCGATGTAGCCATTCAATGGGTGTTTGGTCGCCTTTTTCTGCAATTAGATTTTTCGCGTAAAAACTCACTGGAGCGAACGGATCGTCGTTAATTTCAGAGCCTTGAACCACGGGAATGTATTCGTCGAGTAATCCAATCATGGAGCGGGCAATTCGGGTTTTAGCTTGGCCGCGCAATCCTAAAAGATTTATGTTGTGACCGCTGAGAATGGCGCGTTCTATTTCAGGTAAAACAGTTTCGTGATAGCCAAAAATACCTGGAAAGGCATCTTGTTTTGCAGCAATTTTTGCCTTCAGATTTTTCTTAAGTTCTTGTTTTATGGATTGATACGAAAATCCGGCTTTTTTGAGGTCACCGAGGGTTTTCAACTTTGTTAGTTCGTTCATGTTATCTAAGTCTCTTTTTTCTATTGTTTTTATAATCTTCAAAAATCATTTCGCCCAAACCTTTAAGTCCGGTGTAGAAGGCTTTACCCTGGTTAGCTTGCGTAAAATTGTTTACAAATCGCTGTAAATACGGATCTTGCGCAATCATAAAGGTGGTTATCGGAATATGTAGTTTTTTAGCTTGTCGGGCTACGTTGTAGCATTGTTCTACGATGTACTCGTCGAGTCCGTTGCTGTTCATGTAATATCTACCGTCTTTTTCGCGCACACAACTGGGCTTGCCGTCGGTAATCATAAAAATTTGCTTGTTGGTATTTCGCTTTCGCCGAAGAATATCGAGCGCCAATTGCAGGCCTGCTACGGTATTGGTGTGAAACGGTCCGACTTGCAGATAAGGCAAATCTTTTAATTGCACGGGCCAAGCATCGTTACCAAAAACAATGATGTCAAGTGTATCTTTAGGATAGCGGGTGGTGATGAGTTCGGCCAATGCCATAGCCACTTTTTTGGCTGGTGTGATGCGATCTTCGCCATAGAGAATCATACTGTGACTGATATCAATCATTAATACGGTACTCATTTGCGATTTGTATTCAGTTTCGTTTACGAGTAAATCGTCTTCGGTGAGTTGTAAATCGGCTCCGAAATTGTTTTGGTGTGCGTTTCGCAGGCTGGCGGTTACATCAATTAGTTCAGGTGCATCGCCAAATTGGTAGGCGCGGTGTCCGCCGGTAAGTTCGTCGCCACGACCGTCGGATTTACTGCCGTGGTTTCCGGTACCGCGTTTGGCTAAGTCGCCGAAGATTTGTTCAAGGGCCGATTTTCGGATTAGTTGTTCAAGCTTGGAAGAAAGTTCGGTTTCGCCACTGCCGTCGGGCTGGATTTCTTGTCGGATGAATCCGCGTTCGATTAAATCTCGGATAAAATCGTCGATGGTATATTCGGGAGTTGTTAGTTTGTATTCGTCGTCGAGCTGTCGTAACCAGTCGATTGCCTCATCGAAATCTCCCGAAGTATGCACAATGAGTTCTTTAAAAATCTCGAACAGCTTGTCGAAAGGGTCTTGTGGCAGCTGTTGGTAGGCACTA
>JAIXTU010000393.1 GCA_027483785.1 Flavobacterium sp. | reverse complement strand
CTGTCGCCAAACAATCCGTCGGTAGGCGCAGCTTCTAAAATCGATTGCGGAACGCCCAGCAAACGTCCTAATTCGTAAACTTCCGATTTATATAAATCAGCAATCGGACTTACATCTACACCGCCGTCGCCGTATTTGGTATAAAATCCAACACCAAAATCCTCGACTTTGTTTCCGGTGCCTGCCACTAAGCTTTGGGTTAGTCCGGCGTAATAATACAACGTTGTCATTCGTAAACGCGCGCGGGTGTTGGCGAGGCTTAAATCAACCGTCGCAGTATTATCGGTTCGGGTAACGACCGATTTAAAACTTTCAAAAACCGGAGTTAAATCAACCAATTGTCGCGATACGTTTGGGTATTTTTTAATCAGTGCATCAATGTGTTCTGCGGCGCGATTTACCTGCGATTCGTGCTGATGAATAGGCATTTCCAAGCAATAAACGGGCAAGCCAGTTTGTGCACAAAGTGTTGAGGTTACCGCCGAATCGATTCCGCCCGATACGCCTACAACAAATCCGTTAACTTTGGCGTTCTTGGCATAGGCGAGCAGCCAGTTTGAGATATAATCGGCAACAGCTGCCGCTTGAGGCGTAGAAATTTTTGACATCATCAGTTTCCTTTAGTTCGAAGCAAGTATCTTTGCACGTTTTTACATACCGTGCTTCGCAAAAGTACACAAGGAAAATCACTGTATCCAAGTTATGAAGGCATTGAAATACAAGTTTGTTATAATTTTAGCATTTGTTTGCGGCTCTTTGCTGTTTTTCTCCTGTTCTGAGAAAGCAAAAGTTGAAGAAGCTATTCAAGAACAGCCCGTTGCGCTACAACTAGTGCGTTTCGATAAGCAGTTTTTCGAAACGCCTGTCGCTAAACTTCCGGAATTAAAAAAAACGTTTCCTGATTTTTTCCCAGCTGATGTTCCCGACAAAGAGTGGGTTGAAAAAATGACGAATCCGCTGTGGCGCGAATTGTATGGCGAAGTGCAGAAAACGTTTCCAGATTTTAAAGAAGAGTTGCAGGAAATTAACGACGTAAAAGCACGAATTAATTATTATTTCCCGGAAGAGAAATCGAAGAATCCGGAGGTAATCACCATGATTTACGAGATGGATCCTTCCACGAAAGTGCTTTACACCGATAAAGTTATTATCATTTCCTTGGAGATGTATTTGGGAAGAAAGCACAGATTTTACGAATTCCCCGAATACCAACGTGCTAATTTTGAAAAATCACAGTTGATGCCCGATTTAGTGAGTGCGTTTGCTGCTACGAAAATTCCGTTCGATAAAGAAAAGACTTTCCTTTCAAAAATGATTACTGCTGGTAAAGAGCTGTATTTAAAGGACTTACTACTTCCCGAAACAGCCGATAGCACGAAAATTGGTTACACCGATTTGCAACTTAAATTTTGCCAGGAAAACGAAGCCTATATTTGGAAGTTTTTTATTGAAGAAAAGTTATTGTACGACACCGATCCAAAGTTAGCGCCTCGGTTTATCAATGCGGCGCCGTTTTCAAAGTTTTATTTGGAAATAGACAACGAAACTCCAGGCAGAATTGGCACTTGGGTAGGTTGGCAAATTGTGCGCGCTTACGCAGAAAAAAATAAAGTGCCCATGCAAAAATTATTGCTCATGGACGCCGACACTATTTTTAAAGAATCGAAATACAAACCCAAACAAAATGAGTAAAAAATCGGATATCGTATTAGGAATTGAACTTGACGAAAATAACGTTCCGGAGAAATTAGCTTGGACAGCCAGCGACGGCGGCATCAACAATGAAGAAGCGAAAGCGTATCTCTTATCCGTTTGGGATTCGAAAGCCAAGGAAACCTTACGCATTGATTTGTGGACCAAAGATATGCCCGTGGATGAAATGAAACAGTTAATACATCAAACATTAGTAGGTTTAACCGATACCTATTTACGTGCCACTGCCGATGAATTAATGGCAGATACCATGCGCCAATTTACCGATTACTTTGCTGAGAAATTGGAGTTGAAAAAAGCCCCGAATATGTAAAACGGGGCTTCGTACTTTATTATAGATCCTTCCAGCTAACAGGGCCTGATGCTGCAGAAATTATTTTTCCGCGCTCAATCGTAATATTAGTTGGATAAAATTCGATTTCTTTTGGTTGAAAATGAAGTTGTAAGGTGTCACATGTATAGAAATTTAATTGCCATGTTTTATCTTTCAAGAAATCTTTTACTTTTTCGGGGTTCTCTACGCTGATAAAAAGCAACTCCACGTCGCCAAATTTTGATTTATACTTTTCAAATTCATCAAATTCGGATATACAAGGTTTGCACCAGGTTGCCCAAAAATGGAGGACGTAAGTTTTGCCGTCGTTTATATTAATGGTACGCTTTTGTCCCGGCGGATCAACAACAACAAATTCATTTTCGGTGATTGTATATAAGTTTTCTATTTTTTTGATGTCGGAAAAGATCTTAAAAACGGGCGCTGAGATTTTGTAAAAAGTATAGATTATGCCAACCAAAAATAAGGCAACAAAGACTCCTACTAAAGTTTTTTTATATTTCATATTAGTGAGTAATAACTTTGGAATTACAGCTAGCTGCAGATTTAAATGGATAGTAAATACTAACGTCAGTAAATTTGCAAAAAAATTAGACAAAAAGTTATTGTGCGCTAAAAATTTTGTTGTCTAAATGGAGCTTGTATTTTAAAGAGTTTCCCGACTTTATAAAAAGGTCTTGTTTTTTGATTAGGTAGCTGCAGTGTTTAAAAAAAAGATCAAGGTTAAAAAGCAAGAGGAGCATCTTTTAAATTTTTCAATTTCGGAAAAGTTTCGTGCTTTAAGTTTCCGTTCTAAAAGTGGGCCAGTTAATTAATGGCGGATACCATGCGCCAATTTACCGACTACTTTGCTGAGAAATTGGAGTTGAAAGCAAACGCTAGTTAGATTTTTTAAGGTTATCACGTTGTAATTTTTAGTTTTGAAAATTCAAAAAGTATTTGTTTTTTTGGAAAAACAAAACACATGAAAAAACTTAAAGGTCTATTTTTATTTGGGTTAGCGACATTGAGCGTCGCGTGTAGTAATGACAACGATTCATCAGCAAATGCATTCTCTTGTGAGTCGGATATTCCTTTTGTACAAACCGGCCGGTCCTTTGATTTAGAGTTATTTCAACTGGGTGCCGTGGTCCAATTATATACCATTAGTGTTGGTGAATGCGATGGACAAGGTTTTGACGTACAGAGATTAACACGCAATGCTGCAGGGGTTGCTGTGGGTACCGTACAATCAAAAATTCGCATTAATAATGGATACGTAGAAGGATTCTCTCCTCAAACTGGAATAACTCAGCGTATTTTTAAAAAGAATGCAGCTGTTGGCGATGTTTGGGAAGATATAGGAATTTCAGGTGGCACCATCAGGCAACAAATTATTGATCTTGATTCCATCATAACTGTTCCAGCAGGAACCTTTAGTTGTGTAGTAACGAAATACGATGACGAATCGCAATTAGGCACCTCGTATATGTTTTACAATGCACAAGTTGGTCAAGTTTTACAAGATGCTGGATTTTACGAGTTACGCTTGACGGATCACAACTAAACTTCGCAATTTAAAAAGAGGAGTCGCTGAAGATTTCTTTATTCAATCCATCAATATAAGCCAGAATTTCCTCCCTACCGCGTCCGGTTTCCGATGACGTAACAAAATAGGGAGGAAGTTCTTCCCAATTTTCAGCGAGCAGGGCTTTTTGGTAATTTTTTACGGCGTGATCGATTTTCGTAACGCCAATTTTATCCGCCTTTGTAAAAATCATGATAAACGGTATTTGCGATTCTCCCAAATACGTAAAAAACTCTAAATCAATTTTTTGTGGTTCTAAACGGATGTCAATCAAAACAAACGCACAAACCAATTGCTCACGCGTTTCGAAATAATCAGTTATAAATTTCTGAAAAGTTGCTTTTACCTTCTTCGAAACCTTAGCGTAACCATAGCCCGGCAAATCCACCAAAAACCAATTTTCGTTGATTTTAAAGTGATTGATAAGCTGCGTTTTTCCGGGTTTAGCCGAAGTTTTTGCCAGGGATTTATTGCCCGTAAGCATGTTAATCAACGACGATTTTCCAACGTTTGAACGCCCAATAAAAGCATATTCGGGAATGCGTTCCGGCGGACATTTAGCAGCTTCGGAATTACTGATGACAAATTTAGCGCTAGTTATTTTCATGTAGTAATTTCGTTACTTCTTCTAACAAAATCGGTAAATCTTTAATAATTATTTTCCAGATCAGTATATCATCTACGGAATCGTACGCATGAATTACCTTATTTCGTAAGTTAACTATTGTTCTGGCGTATGAAATTGCTATTTCAGGGTTGATTTTAAGTAATTTATTGATAGCCTCTCCAATAATTTCTATTTCTCTTTCAACGGCTCTTCTTTTCGTTTTATTTGAAAGATATTCCTCTAAAATTCTTTTGTTTTCTAAATGGTCGTCAATAGCATTTACGGAGTCGATAATATCAACTAATAGTTTTTTTTCTTCCCTGCTAGTCATATCAATCGTATTTTACTCTCGTTTATACTCTCAATTAAGAAGGGGTTTTTGAGTGTTTTTTCCGCAGTTAAATCGATTTTCTTTTTCAGTAGAATTTCCAAATCCGTTACGAGTTTAAAATAACTATTGAAATAAGTTTCTACATCTAATTCGTTGGGAAAAGAATACAGAAAATCAACATCGCTGTTGGCATTATTTGTCCCGTTAGCACTACTTCCAAATAAGTAAGCGCTTTTTGCTCCATATTTTTCAAACAGAGCTCTTATTTCAGGTAGTTTATTTTCAATTTCTTTGTCCATAAATATTATAAATGGGATTTCTTTAACCATTTATACATGAGTTCATTAAATTCGTCTGGATGTTCCATCATTGCGGCGTGTCCGCATTTGTCAATCCAAAACAACTCAGAGTTTGGAAGTAGTTTATTGAATTCTTCTGCCACTTCCGGCGGAGTCACTTTATCATTCTTGCCCCAAATAATGCAGGTTGGTAAGTGCATCTTAGGTAAATCTTTTGCCATATTATGACGAATGGCGCTTTTTGCGATAGTAAGCGTTTTAATCAGTTTTATCCGATCGTTCGCTACATTATAAACTTCGTCAACAATTTCAGGAGTAGCAATTTTCGGATCGTAAAATACGTCTTCCGCCTTTTTCTGAATGTAATCTCTGTCGCCACGACGCGGATAACTGTCGCCCATAGCGTTTTCATACAAGCCTGAACTACCGGTTATTACCAAGCCAGCCATTTTCTCGGGATACAATTTTGCATGATACAAGGCAATGT
>JAIXTU010000222.1 GCA_027483785.1 Flavobacterium sp. | reverse complement strand
CTAACAACCGTTTATATTTATGTCCCTGGACAAAGCTGTCTAGATAACCTTAGTTTTGATGTTACTGTAAACGTAGCAGCACTACCAACAATTCCAGATGTCGGACCTTTCTGCGATATATACAATCTTCCCGAACTTGGTTTAGGTGGACAATATCGAACTGCAAGCGGCGGAGAAGGTTCAGTAAGGCCTGTGGGCTTCCCAATAACAACACCTGGTGTTACAACCTTATACTACTACAAACAAGGTGCGGCTGCTGGCTGTTTTGTTGAAGAAGAATTTACAGTTACCATTAATCAATCTCCACAAATCTCTCCAAGACCGCAAGAAGTAATCAGATGTAATCAACCGTTTATCCTAGACGATTTAGCGTTTGGTGAATATTATGATAATCCAGGCGGGCCATCGGCTTCAAACCCAGTTTTACCAGTTGGTACCGAAATTTCAGCCGACAACACCATTTACGTATATTCAAGTAGCACGGAACCTGGCAACAGCTGTTTCCAAGAATATAGTATAGACGTTTTTGTAACGAACACAACGGTAACCGATATTGCAGATGTATTTAAGTGCGACACTGATAATTATATCCTTCCGGCAATCGTTGGTCCTGGAACTTATTACACCGCACCAAATGGATCTAACGGAACAGGTACTGCTTTAGCTGCAGGCTTCGCACCACCGGTCGGTACTTATACGTATTATGTTTACGCTGAAAATAATAACCGTATTGCCTGTTTTGATGAAGACGCTTTTACGGTTACTATATATCAAACACCAACGGTAGCACCTATTCCTTCAGTAACCGTTTGTGATTCTTACATTCTACCAGCACCTCCGGCACCAGCCACAAGATGGTTTACTTTACCAGGTGGACCAACAGTTGCTGGTAATGTGGAAAGATTTGCTGGTTTTAATGTGACTACAACAACAACTTTGTATGCTTACGCAGAATCAGGTACACTGGCAACACAAATTTGTTTTGACGAGGAGCCTTTCGTAATCACAATAAATCAAACGCCAAACATTCCGACTCAAGCTCCAGTATATGCGTGCGACACTTTTACAGTTCCAACTCCGCCAGCGCCGGCAACAAAATGGTTTACGGACAATACTGGCATCGGAACTGAAATATTAGTAGGTTCTACAATTACTAGTTCTACAACAATTTATGCATACGCTGAAACTGCGACGACGCCAAATTGTTTCGAATACGAAACCTTAAACATAACCATTTACAACACACCTGTTGTTGCACCAATTGCACCAGTTACCGAGTGTGATTCGTATACGCTACTTGCTCCGCCTGCACCAGCTACAAGATGGTTTACTTTAGCAGGTGGACCTACGGTACCTGGTAACGTTGAGCGATTGGCAGGCTTCAATGTAACAGTTACAACAACTTTATATGCTTACGCAGAATCAGGGACAACTGCTACACAAATTTGTTTTGATGATGAGCCGTTTGTAATTACAATCAACGAATCCCCTGTAATTCCAGCAATTGCTCCAGCTTTTGCTTGTGATACGTACATTTTACAAGCGCCACCTGCACCTGCTACACGCTGGTTTACACAACCAGGAGGACCATTAAATGCTACAAACACTGAATTATTTACAGGAAATTCAATTACAAACTCAACCATTATTTATGCTTACGCTGACACCGGAACTGTTCCGAACTGTACAGATGACGAAGCATTTAACATTACAATTACAACCACACCAATTATCAACCCTATCGACATTCAGAACATAAATACGTGTGCTACATCGTACGCATTGCCAAATTTACTTACTGCAGGTGCGAATTACTACGCAGGACCAAATGGTACAAGTGGCGTAATTGCCCCAGGCACTATTTATACTTCTAATGCGCAAGTGTATGTATATGCGGTTAACGGAACTGCTCCAAATACATGTCCTTCAGCGAATGAATCATTCAACATTACTTTTTACAATGTAGATGAAGTACCAGATACGACAGTTTGCGGCTCTTATACGCTACTTCCTTTGAATACTCCTGGTGCTGCTTACTACAACGCACCAAATGGAGGTGGTGGTCAAATTCCAGTAGGAACAGTACTTAACGCCATAGGTACTAGAACTATTTACGTTTACGGAACAGCACCTTTTGCGCCTTCCTGTACTAGTGAAACTAGTTTTATAGTTACCATAAATCCTTCAGCGGTAGCGAATCCTGTGCCGCAAAGCTTACTTCGTGTTTGTGATTCGGATGCAAATCCGAATGATTTTATCACTGGATTCGATTTGGATACACTAACAGCAACTATCTTAGGCAGCCAAGACCCAACATTCTATTCTGTTGAATACTATCCTTCACCTGAAGATGCTGACTTCCAGACCAATGAAATTACAACAGACAATGGACCATTAACAGATACATTTTTAAATACTGTATACGTAAGAGTTAGCGATGGCAGTACTTCTGGTTGTGAAGACGTTGAGCCTTATACAATAACAGTAATTCCACAACCTGAATCTGATCCTCTATCTGGAACAATTTGTACAGACGTTGTGACGGGACAAGTCACATTGCCTGTGATTGAAAGTGGTTACAGCTCGTCTTTCTATAACTTCGATTGGACCAATGCTGCTGGTGATACTGTGGCTACAACTCCAAACTTCAGCCCAACTACCGCAGGAACTTACCAATTAGTTATCACTGCACAAGGTATCACAGGTTGTGAGTCAACCCCGATTCCAGTAACAGTAATTGAATCAGCTCGACCTGCCGAGGTTAGTTTTGAAACTTTAGGTTGGTTTTCAAATAGCCAGACTATTCGTGTAATTACAAATCCAGCTGACGATGGTACTAAATTCTTATACTCGATTGATGGCCAACCGGCGCAGAATAGTAATGTATTTACCAACGTACCATCGGGCGTTCATGAAATTGTAGTATCTGACGTAAATGGTTGCGGCTCGTTGCCATTACCTATTACCATTGAATTGGTTGACAGCATGAAGTACTTTACACCAAACGGTGATGGTATAAATGATCGTTGGAGTATCAAAGGATTTGATCCTTCGAATCCGGCTCAAGTTTTCATCTACGACCGTTTTGGACGATTCCTTACGCAAATTTACACTGATGGCGATGGTTGGGATGGAACGGTAGCTGGACAACCACTACCCGGAACCGATTACTGGTTCACGATTCAGTACGTTGAAAATGGCGTTCTGAAAGAGTATAAATCACACTTCTCGTTGATACGATAACATATTAAAAAAGCTCCGAATTTCGGAGCTTTTTTTATGCACTCTTTTTCGCGTTAGGCGGCGGCGTGGAAATAGATGGTGGGTAAGCGGTTAAAGTTGCAGCAGTAACGGGCGACCAACGGAAGCCACGTTACTGCGTAGCAACTTGCCGCTTAGCCGACATATATTGCAACAAGCAACCGACGGCGCAACTACACTACTGCGAAGCAAACCCGCAGCGCCGGAACGCCCAAATAAAAAAATCCGATGATTGAAAAACCACCGGACTTAAAAATATTAACTAATTTGTTTACCAGCGAATAATTGCCGACGCCCAAGTGAAACCGCTACCAAAGGCTGCTAGAACTACTAGATCACCTTTTTTGATTTTACCAGCTTCCCAAGCTTCTGTTAAGGCTATTGGCACTGAAGCCGCAGTTGTGTTTCCGTAACGTTGAATGTTATTGAAAACTTGGTTGTCGGATAAGCCAAACTTCTGCTGGATGAACTGCGAGATACGAAGATTTGCCTGATGTGGAATAAGCATGTTGATGTCGGATACTTTTAGCTGATTGGCTTCGAGACCTTCGTTGATTACTTCGGCAAAGCGCACTACGGCGTTTTTGAACACGAATTGTCCGTTCATATACGGCATATAACTCTCGTCGTTTGGATCATTGTCGGCAACGATGTCCGAAACCCAACGTCCGCCCATGCCCGGTGCTTTAACAATTAATTCTTCGGCATGTTGGCCTTCGCTATGCAGATGCGTCGATAAAATTTTGCTATCGTCGGTACTGCGCGACAGTACGGCTGCCCCTGCTCCATCGCCAAAAATTACCGATACACCGCGACCTCGCGTGGTCATATCTAAGCCTGTTGAATGAACTTCGGAACCAATGACTAATATATTCTTGTACATGCCTGTTTTAATAAACTGATCGGCCACAGAAAGTGCGTAAACAAACCCTGAACACTGATTTCGGACATCGAGTGCTCCGACGGTTTTCAAGCCGAGTTCTTTTTGTACCAAAACACCTGGGCCTGGAAAATAGTAGTCTGGACTAAGCGTAGCGAATACAATAAAATCGATGTCATCTTTTGAAATGTTAGCACGTTCTATGGCAATTTTAGCCGCCTTCACACCCATGGATGTAGTGGTATCTTGACCTCTAACGATGTGGCGGCGCTCCTCGATACCGGTGCGCTCGATAATCCATTCGTTGCTGGTATCCATTAGTTTGGACAAATCTGCATTTGTAACGATGTTTTCAGGTACGTAAAAACCCAAACCTGCGATTTTCGAATTATACATTAGAAAAATTTAGATTATAACAATTTGAAAGTACTAAAGTAGCCAAAAATTTCGGAATTGTTAAAACTGAACGCGCGATAAATAAAATTGCCCTATGAACAGATTGCTCGATTGATTTACGACACTAAAATTATTCTGGTTGCCAGCGTTTTTGTGCATCTGGATGTACTTCTAAACACAAAATTGTGTTGGGTTGAAAAGGCGTTTGACTGTAGAAAAACAATGCGCCCTGGCTCGTACATGCCTGCACTAAAAACTGCGATCGTTGCTGGTAGCAATTTTTAACAACTATTTGTATATTGCTTTGTGGAACCACTGAAAACTCATGTGGATAAACGATAATTTCTCTTGTTGAATTGCTTTCGCGGAAGAGCGTAAAATCGGAATACAGTGCAGCGACTGTGGATGTTCTTGGCGCATGGTAGATTTCAAAAGAAGAACCAAATTGAAGTGCTTTTCCGCGATGGAGAATAAGTGTGAAATCGGTAAATGCTAAGGCGTCGTCGGGATCGTGCGTTGCTAAGATTACGGCAATTTGGTTTTCGTTTGCGTAATCGAAAAGCGCTCTTCGGATGGGATTTCGTCGGGCGGTATCGATGTTACTAAACGGCTCGTCGAGCAATAGTAATTTGGGGTTTATTGCTAAGGATTTTGCTAGCGCAGTTCGTTGTTTTTGTCCGCCGCTTAAATCGATTGCCCTATTGGAGGCAACGTCGGTTAAGTCGAAGCGATGTAACAAGTCGGTTATAATGTCGTTCCGTTTTTTAGGATCTGTATAGGAAAGAAACGTACCGATATTTTCGGCAACGGTAGCATACCAATTAAGTTCGAAGTCTTGCGGAACGTGTTTAATATTGGGATGTCCGGGAATAAGTTGTTGTTTTGGACCTTTTATTTTTTGGTTATCGAATACAATTTGACCTTCTTGGCAATCGTAAATGCCGTAAATGAGTTTAAGTAAGGTGCTTTTGCCCGAACCGCTTTCGCCGAGTATAGCGAGGTGTTTGCCACTCGGTAAATCGAGGGCAAGCTTATCGATAATCAGCTGATTGGAAAAAGAGAAAGAAACGTTTTGAATTTCGAGCATGGGCAAAAATAAAGGCGGCAATTTCCGAAAGAAATCCCGCCTTTACAAACTAACTAACCACCAAACTAACATTGTATAACGTAATCTCGACATAAAAACCTTTGTTAGATCGCTTTAGATGAAACTTTTAGCTTGTATACTAAGAATCCGCCTTGACTAATTTTAAGGCTAATCATTTAAACAGCCGCTTACTTCGTTGAATTTTTTTGAGATACCTTTTGTATCCCAAAGAAAATTCGCCTGTTATACCAATTAGATCTATAAAACAGCCCGATAAAAAAATGTTTTTAAGCCATAACGGCTTTAAAAAAATCTTCCGTAGCGCTGCTATGCAACATTTTTTTGCATTGTTCTGTCTCAAAAACAACCTTTTTTCTCTAGCCTATTTTATAAATCCAATTGGTATTAATCAACCATTTAAATGATTTCTAACTTCGATTTTTATATCGAGATTACGTTATTTTAACGACATACCTTTGATAATATTGTGTATCGACTTTTGATTTTAAATCAAATAACAAATTGTATAAACCAAAGAATGTTCTGTTGATGTAAATGAAGTGTTGCGAACCGCGATTCCCGTTCATTTTTCGAATCTGTGTATCTTTACTAAACTCTTCGCTTAATGCTGCAATTTGATCAAAAAAGGCCGCATCTGAAAAATCGAATGAACTTCCGTGGAAGGGTTGTGTAAATACTTTCATCAATCGTCGGAACAACGATGTAAAGTAAACGACTTCTTCTGCGGTATCGTCGCTTCGCAAAATTTCAAGTTCATATAATTTTTCATCAAATAGCTTCTCGTTGTCGATTACTGCTGGATTTGCGAGTTCGAAATACGGATAATAAAAGCTATCAGGTACACGTTTGATGCAACCAAAATCGATGGCAATTAACTCATTATCTGGACTAACGAGGAAATTCCCCGGATGTGGATCAGCGTGAACGGTTTTCAAGCCGTGCATTTGAAACATATAGAAATCCCAAAGTGCTTGTCCGAGTTTGTTACTGAGTTCGACGTCGGTATTTCTTGTGCAGAATTCAGAAAGGTGCTCGCCTTCCATCCAATCCATGGCTAAGGTTTTTGCCGATGAATATTCGGGATAATATTTCGGGAATTTCAGGTTTGGAATTTGCGCACAAGCTTTTGAAATTTCTTGTCCTTGACGCAATTCGAGTTTGTAATCGGTTTCTTCGAGCAGCTTGTCCTCTACTTCTTTAAAATAACGATCAGAATCTTTGCCTTGTAAGTTAAACATACGAATAGCAAAAGGTTTGACGATTGCTAAGTCGGAACTTATACTGTCGGCAACACCCGGATACTGAATTTTAACAGCCAATTGTTTTCCGTTTATGGAAGCGCGATGCACTTGGCCAATACTCGCAGCGTTTACCGAGTCGGGTGTAAACGTGTCGAAAATTTCTTCGGGATACTTTCCCAAATACGTTTTGAATGTTTTTCGTACGAGCGGAGCCGACAATGGCGGAACAGAAAACTGTGCTAGCGAAAACTTCTCGACATAAGCGCGCGGCATGATATTTTTGTCCATGCTCAACATTTGCGCTACTTTCAAGGCTGAACCTTTCAAGTTTTTTAAGCCGTCGTAAATATCGGCTGCGTTATTCTCGTTGAGCTTATCACGTGATAATTCAGGATTAACGAGCTTTTCGCCGTAGTACGATAAATAGTTGGTACCTACTTTAAAACCTGTTTTTACGAGTTGCGAAGCTCGCTCAATTTTTGTTGTTGGAATTTTATCGAGTGTTTTCATCGCATGTTTCCTTCCATCCAAAGGAATTTACCGAGGTCAAACAAGCTTTCAATGGGTTTTATGTCGAGTAAATCGGTGGCAGCATTCACGGACTTTTCGATCAAGATATCGGTTTTTTGCGCTTTAGGCGACTCGTCGGAAAGCCAGAAACGGAAAAGGAGCAGGAATTGGATCCATGCGCCTTCACTGTAGAGTGGTTTAGCGCGTTGGCGAAATTTATCGGGAATGCTTTGGTTGTCGTATGCCTGAATTCCGTCGACAAAGGTTTTGAAACGCTTGCGAAACGCTTTAAGTTGTTCTAAATCCTTGAGTTTGTATTGTTCTTTCTTTACCGTTTCGAGCAGATAGCTGCGGTTTAGAGCGAAAATTTCGAACAAGGTATAGAACAAAGACAAGAGTTTTGTTTTGGCATCGTAGTTTTCGTATTGCGCATCGGATCGAAGGGCTGTTTCGGCATTGTCGAACATTTTTGTCCAGATGGCCGATTTTACGCCGTCGAGCGAACCAAAGAAAGTGTAAAATGTAGCTTCTTCGATTTCGTTGTGTTTACAGAAAAGGTACACGTTTTTGTGTTGGTTGGCGCCGGAAAGGACGCTATCCATATATTTTTCGATGATAAAGTTATCGTCGATTTCGAGAACATCAGGTTTTTTCTTTGCTGGCATAGTCCTAAAAATTTACTACAAAAATACAGCAACAATCGCGAGTACCTTTGTAAACAAACGTTAAGAATAAGCCTAAAAATAAGTCGACAACTGTTGATTTTTGCAGGTTTTACGCGTGAAATGTGACTAAAAGCGAACGTATTTTGGACGGTATTTCTGCGTTAGCGATTGCAGCGGCATAAAACAAAACTGCCGTTTAGCTATTTGTAGCTGCGACGAGGCGATTTTATGAGCCTTGTAGCGGCGTACAAATGCAAACGGCAGTGCGTTTTATACAGCGTAAAGCGCGGCGGCGCCACTAAACGCTGCGCAGCAAACCCGAGCGCCGCAACGCCCAAATAAAAAACCGCAAACCAAATAGAATCATTTCGTTTGCGGCTTTAAAGTTGTTTAGCGCTCTTTAGTTTTTAACTTCTTTTTGAGCGTCTTCAATCATTTTTTGATTTGCGGTGATTGCGAATTCGACGCGGCGGTTTTGCGCACGACCTTCGGGAGTATCGTTTGTTGCTATAGGATCGGCGATACCCATACCTTGTGTACTGATACGCTCTGCTTTGATACCGGTTGCAACCAAATATTGCTTTACGGAAGCAGCGCGTTGTTCGCTCAATTTTTGGTTGAACTCTACAGATCCTGTGCTATCTGTGTAACCGTAAATAAGTATGTTTGTGTCGGGATATTGTTCAAAAATCTTTTCCAATTTAAGCAAGTTTGCTTTTGCTGTTGGCGTTAAGGTTGAT
>JAIXTU010000134.1 GCA_027483785.1 Flavobacterium sp. | reverse complement strand
TAGTGGTGCCTGTATTATGAGGGGCTGTATTACTGCCACCACCAGTAGAACCACCGCCGCCAGTAGAACCACCGCCAGGCGGTTCGCTCGGGGCAATTGTTCTAACAATAAAAGGACACAGTACCAATCGAGTTATAGTACGCAAACACTCTCCAGTAACACAGGCAAACCCATCACATTCAGTCAGATGCGCTTCCTCGCATGATCCATTACATTCAACGACCACAACCGTTTCCCAACACATAGACGTGCTAGAAATTGTTGCCTCTTGACTATCATAACGGATTTCAAAATTTGTTAATGTTTTACCGTCGCCCATTTCGTCGTCAAAAGCCACAATAGCTTTTTCCCAAGAATTTCCAACTCTACGGTAAACTAAATTGTACCGCTTATCAGCGTTGTCTGAAATTTTCAAAACTACCGCAAATGCATAGGTGGTTTTGTCAAATTCATTTGTATACTTGTTGATTGAAGTAGTATCAATGTAAAATTCATTAAGAGACTCGCCTCTAGCAGCATATTGTAAAACCGCAAAATCAGAAACCCGCAGACCCGATTTAATGTTTATGACATTAGTTTCTGATTTAAATTGATCGAAACTAATACGGCGTTCGTCACGAAAATCGGCTTCAATTACCTCTAAATCTTGGCTACAAGAAATTGAAATAATCGCAACAAGTGCTCCTACAAAGAAACTGCTTCGGGTTTTTAACAGATTTAATTGACTTTTCCTATATAGTATTTCTACGATTAGAGATCCAGAATTAAAAAAGAAAAACAAGGAGGGAAGCGGAAACTTAAAATTCTTCATAAAATCACGGTTTTTACATTGTTAAAAGTATGAAAAATTATTACCGTAAAAATTAAATTTTTAAATAATTTTTTAGACAAATAAATACTAACTCGGTAGTAGACCAAAAAGTTTTTTTTTCAAAATACTTTGCCGATTGCTAGATTTTTACTTAATATTTGTCAAATCCCGTGAAAAACCGCTTCGCGCAGAGGAATGTTATCGGGAATACGACCAACATTTTGCAATTTGATGTGCGCTAACTTTTGTGCCGCTCGCGTACAGTCTTGCAATGAATAGCCAGATAAATACGCAAAGATAAATCCGGACCAAAAGGCATCGCCCGCTCCTGTCGTATCTTTTACAGCTTCGATAGGTAACGCTGGCTTAGAAAATGTTTCGCCATTCGCTGCCGAAACGCTCACACCATCGGCACCTTTCGTTAAACAAATGATTTTCGCGCCTGAATTGTGAAAAAATGAAAAAATCTCGCTATCTGATTTATGCGTTCCGAAAAATCGGTAACAATCGTCGTTACTGATTTTCAACAAGGCACCATGCGACAAATACGCACGAATAACCTGGTGTGCTTCCAACAAATCGGGCCAAATCTTCGGTGCGTAATTTAAATCGATACTTAAAAGTGCACCCGCTGCTTTAGCGGCTGCCGCGCGATTGAGAATAGCCTCGCGTGCTGGATTTCTGCTCAAAGCGAAACAAGTAGTATGAAATACTTGGCAATTTTGCACCAACTCGTCGGGAAACTGAGAGGTTAGAATCTGACAATCGGCTTCGCGAAACGGAATAAACTCGGGCGTTTCGGTAGATCGCGAGATAAAGATAACCGAAGTAGGATGCTCCATCGTTTGACGAATGTACCGGCAATCAACCTGATTACTTTTTAATTTATCGATAATGTAGGTGCCCAACCCGTCTTGTCCACAAGTTGCCACTAAAGCAACCGATTTCCCCAAGCGTTGTAGGTTTACGGCCACATTAGTTGGCGAACCGCCCAAATAGCGGTGGTAATCTTTCGTATGTGCTATTGGTTGCAATTCGTGACCGATAAAGTCGACCAAAATTTCGCCTGCGCAAATGATATCAGCTTTTAAAACTTCCATGAAAGTTCTTGATTTAAAGATTGGGTTAAGAGCACTTGTCCGGCTGCACTCCACGCGCAGTAGCGAGTTCCTTTAGGTTCGGCTGTAAGGGAATGATGGTGTTCGTAAAAACCATTTTCACCTAACGAATTCGCTTCGTTAACGGCCTTTAAGAGAGTTGTAGCCTCTGCCACTTTACCGTGTTGTACCAAAGCAACGCCTGCAAAACCGTTTACCATACACCAGCTTCCCGCATTGTGATACTCATAAGCTGCATTGCGAAATTCGTACTTATGATTTTCAGACAAAAGTTGGTAATCGGCATCGACTTCGAAAATGGGTGGCCAAAATGCCGGTACTAATTTCGTTTCGGTTTCATGTGTTAAGCTACTCATGAAATCAACAAGCTTTTCGGCTCTTTCCGTCGGTACTAAATCGGTAAACAGAAGTATCGCGGTTCCAAAAGCATCGAAATAATTTTTGTAACCGGCAGGGCCAAAACAGGCTGGTATGTAATTTTTGTTGCTGAGTTTTGAAAACGTTCTGGGGTGCAACGAACGCTTTGCGTCAAGCTGAATAAAATTGTCGAAAATCTTGGTGCGAATTTGCTCGATTTTCACTTTTAAATCAGCGTCGGATTGTAGCAGCTGTAGGGCACTCAAACCCCACAAACGCAAAACTTGATCGAAGAGCACATAACCTTCCACGATGTACTCGTCGGCCCAATTCCCAGAAAGGGGCACATAAAGCAAACCGCCTGTATTGTATTCCCAGGTATCTAAAAGTCTTAGTGCTTTTTGAATAATTGATTGCGATTCATTTAAAAAGGCGCGATCGTTTGTTTGTTGCACATACATTGCAATTCCGAGCAAATACCAACAAGTGGTGTCGGTTCTTCCAACCAAACCGCCGTAACTCACTTTCGGTTGTCCGTTGGAAAAATACACGTTAGAAGGAATTATTCCCAAATCGTGTTGAAACGCACCTAAAGTTTGCAGCGTTTTTTTAAATGTGGCAATAAGGGTTTCATCCTTTGATGCTAAAGCAGCCAATCCGCAAACTACGCCATCGCGCGCCCAAACACGTCGGTAATTGTCTTTGTCTTCGCAACTGGCTAAAAAGCCAATATCGCTGCTGCAGCGGTGGAGTACCGCAATCGCGTTGTGATAGCCGTGCTGTAACTTTTCGTCGTTAATCAACCACTTCATTTTTATTCTTTACGGTAATTAATAAGGTGAAAACAGCTCCTAGTACCAAGAAAACTCCCGCGAGAGTAATCACATTGGACGGATTGGTTCCGAGTAAGTCATACACAAAATACTGCATGGAAAAAATCTGGATAATCATCGGAATTACGATGAACATATTAAAAATGCCCATGTAAACGCCGCGTTTTTTGGCAGGAATAGAACCTGCGAGTAATTGGTATGGCATGGCCAACATGGATGCCCAAGCAATTCCTAAACCGAGCGCGTACAAGTAAATCGTGCTGATTACAATATCAGCACCTACGGGATTTGGAATGGTAAGAAGAACAGTGCTGTTGTCGAGATACGGCATGGCAATCAAACTCAAACCGCCGAGCAACAATGCGATGAAATGAACGCCTTTGGCACCAATCTTCAGCGCAAGCGGAATTAAAGCAAACGCAGCTACAAAACAAATGATGTTGTATGTGCCGTTTAGATTTCCTGTAAGTAATTGCGCTTGAGAAAAACCGACCGCATTATGATCGGTGGTTTTAAAGACATTCTGCGCCAGCGCCGAGGTGATAAACTCCCAGTAACAAAACATGGCATACCAGGTAAAAAACTTCACCGGAATAAGTTGTTTCATTGTTAAAGGCATGGTTTTCATTGCTTCCACAATTTCGTGCCAAACGCTGGAGATAAGATTGTGCTTGGCTTTTTGAGCTTGAATTTCTTGCCATTCTTCTTCGGTTGGCGGATACTCCTTGGTCGTTGAAACCGAAAGCAGCACTGAAACAATGGCGGCAACCGCACCAATAAAGAACACGTAGTAGGTGTAAATCGGAATACCATTTTCGGCTTTGTCGCTAATAGAAAGTATTCCTAACATTACTAAAATAGCAGGCGTAAAATTGGCAAGCGTGATTCCTAAACCTGCGAAAAAGCTTTGCATGAGAAACCCAATCGCGTGCTGATCTTTAGGAAGTTTATCGGCTACAAAAGCACGATACGGTTCCATGGCAATGTTGTTCGCGGCATCTAAAATCCAGAGTAAACCGGCAGCCATCCATAAAGCAGAAGAAAACGGCATGGCTATAAGCGCGATACTTGAAACTACCGCACCAATCAGAAAATACGGTTTTCTTCTTCCAAATTTTGGCGACCACGTATTGTCGCTCATCGCACCAATAATAGGTTGAATAATCAAACCTGTAACCGGACCTGCTAACCAAAGCATGGGCAACGAGGCTTCGTCGGCTCCGAGATACTTATAAATGGCGCTCATATTGCTTTGCTGCAATCCGAAACTGAATTGAATTCCGAAAAAGCCGAAATTCATATTCCAAATTTGCCAGAAAGACATTTTAGGTTTGTTACTCATAACACGCTTTTTTTAATAAAGGTTCCCGTAACTTGGGAAAGAAACGGGAACCATTAACTAAACAAAATATGAAAAAAAATTAAAATCTGTAAGTAACAGCTGCACTTACTGAGCGGCCTGGTAACGGACGCGCACGAACTATGTTTGTGGTGTTCTCGGTAATGCTACCTTCTTCTGCCTCTGTGATTGCTAAAGTGTCGAAGATGTTGTTTGCAGCTAAATTCAACGACAATCCTTTTGTTAAACCGAACTCAACAAATCCATTTACAATCAAGAAACCGTCCATAACCAACTGGTTGTCGTCTTGTGCATACGCCTTTGTTTGTCCGATGAAGCTCAATCCGATGATATCTGATTTCTTATCAGAAAAATTAAACGTAGGTAAAACACTGTACATGAAACGCGGTTGACGACGCGGATCGTTACCGTCGTTCGCTCCAGAAACAACTTCTGCTTTAGTGTACGTTCCGTTGAAACGAAGATTTAACTTTTCTGTTGGATTGTAACCCGCCTCAATTTCTAGACCCATTGAGCGGTAGTCGTTTTCAATAATGGTATTTGATGTCGCTTCGAATCCTCCTTCTTCGGTAGTCTTACTGTAAAATAAAGTTCCGAAAACGTAGCCGTTGCTGAATTTTTGCTTGTATCCGATTTCAGCCTGATCAAGCATATCTTTTGCATTAATTGCATCTCCATTTAAGTAGTTTAAACCAGAAAACAAGATACGATCCGCTTTTGCAGAACCTCCACGGCTGTAACGAGCAAATACCGATTGCTTGTCTGTAAGTAAGTAATTACCACCAAGTGTGAACGATACATAATCGTAGTCGTAATTCACAGTAGTTGGATTTGCAGTATCCATTGCGAAAACATTTTGCTCTGGCGCAGAAATCACACCGTCGTTATTCATATCGCGCTCAGTTGAAACGCCGCCTGCAAAGTTTCCGGTAACTACACCTTTGTCGTAGCGCACACCACCTTCTAGGTTTAACTTCTCTGTTACATCGAAAGACACATTCATGTAGGGTGCCGATACATTGTACTGTGTATCATAATTACGAGCCAAGTTACCCCAAAAAGGTGTTCCGTAGGCGTATAAACCATTTTCAGATAGTGCATTCCCGCCTGCGTCTAACACATTGATTAATCGTGCGTTGTTGTCGTTCACTTCCATCAAGTAGCTGTTCCATGTCCACGACATTGAGATGTTTTGAATCGACTTAAAGTAACCTGCAGTCAGCGAAAGTCCTGTTCCTTCGATTTTCTTACTGATACGTAAGTCGTTCATAAAGTTATCAAAGTTATTTAACTGTGTATCAAACATGTGAATACGTGAAACGAGTTGTGAAGCCGATACAGCTTGATTGTTATCGGCGTACGCTAACGTTGAACCAGCGCCGAATGTTGCTGCGATATCCGCTCCAGAAGCTACCTGTGCTGGGAATGGCGCGATAAAGCCTCCTGAGTTTTTAGAGAAGCGTCCGTTTTCGGAAATTTTCCAACCTTCACCTAATTCGAAAGTAGCGTTAACTCCGATTGATTTAGAAACAGGATTCATACCATCGGCAACATCTCTTCTTTGAATATTACCGTTTCTGTCCAAACTCACATTGTGCTTCAAGTAAATACTTTGCAAAGCTCCTGTAGTAGCATCAAAGTTTGGAGCATCGCTCCAGTTTGGATTGGCGTTTGTTCCTGAAACTTGAATAGGCATCGGCATGTAAGCCGCCGCACGGTCGTTCAAGAATTTAGTATATACAGTAACCGATCCGCGCTCAAATTCTTTTGTAATGTTGAATTTAAATTGACCACCATTGTTAGCATTAAAGTTGGGTGATCGAACGCCCTCACCGGTTCTGTAAAAACCACCTGCGTGGAAATACAAACCGTCGGCTATTTTTCCACCGTATTCAATGTCTGTTCTAAAATTATCGTAATCCATACCAAAGCTTGTAGTCATCGATCCACCTTCTGTTTTACCCGTTTTGCTGATGAAGTTGATGATACCGCCCGGAGAGTTAGAAGCTAACGTAGATGCCGAACCACCGCGAATAGCTTCAATACGACCGATGTTGGCGTCGAATCGCGTGAAGATATCTGCTGTTGCGAAAGCAATATCGCCGTACATCAATACAGGTAAGCCATCTTCCTGAAGTTGTAAATATTTAGAACCGCCTGAAGAAATCGGCACACCGCGAACGGCAATGTTCGCGTTACCTTCACCACCCGACGATTCGCTTCGAATACCTGGAATAGTTCTAAAGATCTCCGCCGTTGTTCTCGGTGCCGCTTGTTCTACTTGCTTTGCATCGATAGAAGTAATGGAAACGCTTGATTTAATTTTAGAACGCGGATTAACCACACCGGTTACCACGACATCTTCAAGCGTTGTCGATTCCTCTTCTAAAACAAAACTAAGTTCTGTTTTGCTTGTTGCAGTTATAGCTTGCGAAGCTGTTTTGTATCCAACGAACGATACCGATACGGTATAGCTTTGTCCGTTTTGTAAGGATAGGGAAAAATTACCGTCGACATCGGTTGAAGTTCCGGCAGTACCGGCTGTTACGCTTGCTCCAGGAACGGGTAATCCTTGAGCATCTTTAACAGTACCTTTTACAGCGACACTTTGCCCAAATACGGCAACAGAAGCCAGCAGAAAAAACAGCAGGCTGCTCTGTTTGAGAAATTGTGTAATTTTTGTCATTTTCGGAAAAGTTTTGGTTTATTAAGAAATTTTTTGTTTAATAATTGCCGAAATTAAAATTACAATCTTATATTTTTGATGATTTATAACCGAAAACGTTTTCGAAATGACCGAAAACGTTTTCGGATTCTGAAACCAGGTATGAAAGACACTACTTTAAAAGAACTTGCCGAAACTTTAGGTATTTCGGTTACTACCGTTTCCAAAGCGCTAAAAGGCTACGCCGACGTAAGCCCAAAAACAAGGGAAGCCGTATTAAAACTAGCAGAGGAACTACATTTTACACCCAATTCCTTCGCCGTAAACCTCCGCAAACAAGAGTCGAAAACCATTGGTGTTATTATACCCGAAATTGTACACCACTTCTTTTCAAAAGTACTCAACGGCATACTCGATGAAGCTGCAAAACACGGTTACCTCGCCATCGTACTTCAATCGGGAGAATCGGTAGAATTAGAACGAAAACAAGTCGATCTACTCATCAACAAACGTGTCGACGGCATTCTGATTTCACTATCCAACGACAGCAACGACGAAGCGCATCTTAAAGAAATCATACGTCGGAATATTCCGTTGGTTCAATTCGATAAAATTTCAAAACTCATTCCCAGTACTAAAGTAGTGATCAACGATCGGCAAGCGGCTTTCGACGCTACCGAACATTTAATTTTAAAAGGATGCAGAAAAATTGCGCACATACGCGGACCCGTAAATCCGCAAGGTGCCATAGATCGTTGGATGGGTTACAAATTGGCGTTAGAAAAACACGGCATTACCTACAATCCGAAACTAGTTTACACCTGCACGCACGTTACTTTTGAGGAAGGACGTGAATTCGCGAAACAAATTCTGACCGACCATCCCGACGTTGAAGGCATCTTCGCCATAACCGATTTGGTAGCAGTTGGCGTGATTTCGTACTTTAACGAAAACGGCATTAAAGTTCCCGAGAACGTGGCACTCATTGGTTTCAGCAACTGGTTTATGTCGCAAGTAATTACCCCGCAACTCAGTTCCATCGATCAACCCGGCGAAGAAATGGGTGCCTTGGCATTCAATTGCTTGCTGGAAGAAATCGAGGCACGAAAAGCAAACCAACCGTACGATTTAAAGACCATATCACTAACAACTAGTGTGGTTGAAAGACAATCGTCGCAATTTAATGGCAGTTAGTAAACCCTTGATTTAATTCTCGAAGTTTTTGGGCGCGCCGGCAAACCATCCGTCGCTGCGCAAAAGAGGTGCACGCCGTCACGTGTTCCGCTAAATCTTTTTTGCAACCTTTTAGTGGAAATTCCGTAGTGCAAAAAAGGATATCGCTCCACCCGTTCGCGCGAAATTACGTCTTTGAAAAAACGTTTGTTTTCGAGAAAAAAAGTTTTGAAAAAAACACCATTTCAAATCCTACTTCTTCCAAAACATTATTTCTTATCCGAAGCAATTTGTGCTTTCAGAGTAGCATTTTGTTCTTCGAGTTTGGCTATGTATTTTATCATTGTATCATAACTGCTCTTAAGGATACTAACCTGCTCAACTTCTTTGGGATTATTTACGGCAGTGTAGTTATCATTAATAGAGCTGTCAACCTGTACAATCTCCTTAATATCATCTACTTTCACAGACAGCGCCTTAGCAATTCTAATCCACTCTGCTTCAGTCATGGGACTACGACCATTTTCTTTACGAGAGTACGTTGTTTGCTCCATAGATATTTTCTCACAAAGTGTTGCTTGCGTAAAACCGCTTGCCTTCCTAGCTTCAATTAGTTTTTTTAATAGCATTGTAGGTTACTGTTTGGGCATTGCAAACATAACGCATTTATGCGCATAAAAATTGCATATGAAAAGAAAAATTATCGAATATTGGTAAGCTAAAAGTTATATTTTTGGGAATAAGAGTAGCGCATTTCTTTCGACTATTTAAGTGCACGTAAGTAGTTTGAATTAAAGTTCGAATCTTAGCATTAATTATTAACAATTAAATTTATGACAATGAAAAAAGATTTTTTATTATCGGAATTTTCAAATTTTAAACTTCTAAACAAAGAATTCGAAGCCATCAGAGGAGGTCGAAGAACATTAACTAGCGCCAAGGTGATTGGGCTTTACACCAATCCAGCTGGACAAACATTTATGGATATTGGCTATTATGGTGGTGATGGAAGTCTAGTACAGGAAAGATGTGATCAACCTGACGCTGACTGGGGAGGAGTTAAACCAATTGGCACAGAAGTAGGCTAGCCCCTAACTGTCTTATTAGCCTAGTTAAACTAATGACTAGGCTATTTTTGCAATAAAAATTTAATCCAATGAACAAAAAAATAATCTACGTATATGCTTCTTTATTTTTTTTAAATGCAACTGCGCAGATCAAAATAGAATTAGCTCAATCGAAAAAAGACTATTCGCTTGAGGAACAAGCTTTGAATTTAATAATGGAAAATGAAGGCAAGTTTAAGCATGGTATGAAAATGCCTCAGATCATAGCGCAAGATTTACAAGGTCAAAGTTTTAATAGTAAAAATTTAGGAAAAATAGTCTTTTATAGTTTTTGGTTTAAAAGTTGTGCGCCGTGTATTGAAGAAATTCCATTATTGAATAGGATAGAAAAACAATTTCGAGATAGAGTTAATTTTATAGCGATTACTTATGAAAGTCATGAAGATGTCAAAAGTTTTCTCGAAGAACATCCTTCGAATTTCAAACAAATTTTACTAAGTAGAGAGGAAATAGACAAATTAGAAATTTGTAGCGGTTATCCAACAAATGTTATCACTTGCGATGGAGAAATTATTTACTGCTACCACGGCGGTCCTGCTAGCAAAAAAAGTGAGCTTTACACACCGTTAATATTGAATTTATATCAAAGCTATCTTAATAGTATTACCAAATGCCTGCAGGAAAAATAAAAAGAAGATTTATTATTACTCGATCATTCAACCCAGTAGTCTGTAATGTAATTGATTGGTTAAATTTTTACAAAATCCCATTTGAAAGGATTAACGATTATGTGAAAGAATTTAATAAAATCAATTATCTTATCGAAGCTAAAGAAAATGGCACTTTTGAAACAACAGATTTTTATTGGATATATAAAATAAAATGTGCTACTGTAGGAAATGAAATTATAGAAACGCAGTTAGTTTACGAATATCAGCGAGGCTTCTTTAACTCCTTGAAGAAATGTAATGTTTTGGGTCAACAATTAAAAATTACTGATAAAAGTAAATTTGAGATACTGCAAATGGCATCAGAAATAGGACTGAAAATACCCAAAACGATTCTAACGAATAACAAAACTACTCTATTAAGATTTCTAAATGCAGAAGGCAAGATAATTACAAAATCCTGCCATGATATGTTTAATTTAAGCTTAAACGGCAAGCTATTTAGACCTTATACCAAAACAATAAATAAATCTCAATGTTTAGTACTTCCGGATAAATTTGGTATTTCACTATTTCAAAAGTATATTCCCAAATTATGCGATATAAAAGTGTTTTTTTTAGATGGGGAATTTTATGGCCAAGCGATTTTTTCCCAAAACGATAAAAGAACACAAACTGATTTCCGCTTATACAACTCCAATAAACCAACAAGACGAACACCATTTAAACTTGATGTAAAAACTGAAAAGCATCTTTATAAACTATTAACTCAGTTAGAAATAAAAATTGCAACAATAGATTTCATTTTGGATTCTAATAATGATTTGTATTTCTTAGAAATTAATCCTGATGGTATCTTCGAAGACATTTCGACTACTTGTAACTATAACATTGAAAAACTGATAGCTGAATACATAAAAAATCATGAGTAATATTTTAGAACAAACTATTGAACATTTTTCGAGTATAGTACCTTTGCCTGCCTATTTTTATTTAATGACAGAGGTAGATTTAAATGAAAATAATACGGCTAAAGTATTTGTAACAGACTCCTCTTTTTACAAAACTACCGAGCACATTCCTGCAAATTTCTATAAACCAATTTGTAAAATTTTTAATGAATAAAGGTTTTTTGATATTACACGCAAACATTAGAGTTGTAAAAGGCTACACTAGATCAGTTTTAATAGATTTACAGCTCTCAAAATTATATTTTATCCCGAATTTAATTGCTGAAATTCTTGAATTAGAAGAGAAAAATTTAGAAAAGATAAAGAAAAGATATGGAAACCAATTTGATGCTGGAATACAAAAATGGGTAGATTATCTATTGCAATTAAATTTATTGTTTTACACAACAAAGCCAGAATATTTCCCAGAAATTTCAGCTAAATACGAGACTCCATCTAAAATCAATAATGCAGTAATCGAACTTAGCGAAAAGAACTTTAGGACAGTGTCCTCAGCTTCTTTCTTGGACAATCTTTCTGAACTCGGACTAAAAGCAGTATTAATCAATGTTTTGATTCTTCCAAAAAAAAACCTAACTCAATTAGTAACCAAACTATCAAATACCTCAATTGACCATATTGAGTTATATATCAACTGTAGAAATATTCGACCACAAGATACATATGTCCTTGATGAGTTGAAAGAGAATTTACGAATAAAAAAAATCGCTTTTTACAACCTTACAAGGTTAAAAGAAAATTTTGTTTTAAACGATAGAATAGACATTGAGTATTTAGCTCTGCAAGAAATAAATCGCTATTGCGGCAACGTAATTATCGAAATGAACCAAATAAATTTGCGTTTATTCACAGAGTCTTTAAAAAAGAATACTTGTTTAAATTGTAAATTAACGATAGATATTTCTGGTAACATTAAAAACTGCCCCTCAATGCCTCAACACTTTGGAAACATAAAAGACACAACACTTCAGGAAGCACTAAACCAT
>JAIXTU010000298.1 GCA_027483785.1 Flavobacterium sp. | reverse complement strand
CAAGTATTGATTGGTAACTAAAATTATAGAAACTTTCTTTTGTCTTTAATATTGAATTAGTGTTTTTGTCTCTTTCATATTTTATAAGAATTCCATTATTTGATAAAAATTCGATTAAAAGCTCTATCTCATTATTATCTAAATACTTTAATTTATTTTCGTAAAATTCAAATTTATTATTCGTTTCACCAATCCAATTCATCCAAAACAAATTAGTAGGGTAAGTGGCTGGTTTTTTTGAACAGGTTAAAAATAGAGTTAAATTAACCTTTTAAAAGAAAAACAGTATGAAGACATCAAAATTTTCAGAGGAACAGATTATTTCGATCTTAAAGGAGCAAGAACAAGGCTTTAAAGTTGTTGATATCTGTCGCAAGCATGGTTTAAGTGAACCGACTTTTTACAGTTGGAAAAAGAAGTACGATGGTTTTAGTGTGAGTGAACTTCGTCGTCTGAGAGAACTAGAACAAGAAAATAGTCGTTTAAAACGGGCTGTTGCTGATTTAACGCTAGATAACCAAATTTTGAAGGATGTAAATTCAAAAAAGTGGTAACGCCTGAGCAAAAAGAGCAATGTGCGGTGTACGTTGAACAGACATTCAAAGTATCGCATGCTCGGGCGTGTAAACTAGTTAGTTGCTCTAGAACTACTAAGTATTATAACAAGAAGATGCCTATAAAAGATGCGCGGGTAGCGGAATTGATTTCTCAGGTAATAGGCAGTAGCCGGCGTGGGCGAAAAAAAGTGATTCCGCTAGTGCTTAAAAAAGACCCTAAGCAAAGCGCTTTTAGAATTAGGAGAGTTTACACCCAATCGGGGTATTCCCTTTTCAAGCGTCCACGAAAGCGTGTTGCCAACAATCAGCCTAATCCGGCGCAAGTTCCGCTGATGGCAAATGAGGAATGGGCAATCGACTTTATGTACGATTCGCTTGTGACAGGTCGTGCCATACGCTCTTTGAACATCATTGATCCGTTTAATCGCGTATGCAAAGGCATTTATATTAAACACAGCTTCGCGGCAAAAAGCTTGATAGAGTCGATGGAACAAGCCATTGAGAAACACGGCAAACCAAAATCTATTCGCACAGACAACGGTCCGGAATTCATCTCAAAAGCGTTTCAACTTTGGATGCATAAAAACAGTATAAAATGGCATGCTATTGAAAAGGGAAAGCCGCAACAAAACTGTTTTATCGAACGTTTTAACAGAACTGCTAGAGAAGATTTTTTCGATCTTAACTTATTCCGTGACTTGCAACAAGCAAATGAACTCGCTGGAGTATATCTCAACGAATACAATGATTACAGACCGCATGAATCTTTGCTTAACCAAACACCTTCTCAATATGCTGCGTAGGTTTTTTTTAGGAATAAGCCCTCTGAAATGCGAAAAGCAGACACCAACACAGGCATCTGCTTTTGCGACATTTCATCGGGTGAACTTAACCCTGGCGAGTTGCTCCTCAGCAGAGCTCGATTCCGTTTCAGTTCAAAACAAATTTCAAATCAAAAAACTATATTTACAAACTGTCGAAAAAGCCGACCACTTTCAAATGGATTTGAAAAAACTTGTAGCATAGGGCAGGAAATAGCTACAAAAAATAAGAAATAACACTTGGGAAGTCCTTTCCAACAACAGCTACGACAAACACGGCAACATACAAACCCTTCAACGCAACGGTTTTGCCGACGCCGATTTTGGTACGTCTGTAGAAATTGATAACTTAGTATATGCGTACGACGGCAACCAACTGCTGGCGGTGCAAGACATGAGTAATTCGTTAAACGGTTTTCGAGACAACGTAAACAACGGTAACCCCGATTTTGGGTACGATGCGTATGGAAATATGACCAGCGACGCCAACAAACGTATCGAAGATATCGATTACAACCACTTGAACCTGCCCACGGTAATTAATTTTCAAAACAACGGCGGACGCATTCGTTATACTTACGATGCGTTAGGTGTTAAGGTACGTAAAGAGGTTGATGAGGTAAACGGAACCACCACCACCGATTATTTGGATGGTTTTCAGTATAAGAACGAGGCGCTTGTTTTCTTCCCAACCGTTGAAGGCTATGTGGAGTTTGCCACGCCCACCAAATTCTTCTACGTATACAACTACACCGACCACCTCGGAAACGTGCGTATGAGCTACACCGATAACGGAGTGGCAGTTCCTAAGATTTTGGAGGAAAACCACTACTACCCGTTTGGTTTGAAACACGAAAACTACGCCAGTGAACGTTTTGAACGTGTAAAAGAAACCAATGGCGAGTTATTTGTAATACAACCTACGGAAAGAAGGGAGTGGCAGTATAAGTACCAAGGTCAAGAACTGCAAGACGAACTAAATCTAAACTGGGATAGTTTTAAATGGCGAAATTATGATTTTGCGATAGGGAGGTTTATGAGTGTGGATCCGTTGGCGGAGAAATACGTATATAACTCGACTTATGCTTTCGCGGAAAACAGAGTTGTTGATGGAAGAGAGTTGGAAGGTCTTGAGTGGGTCAATTCCAACGGTCTTAAGGTCTATGATCCAAGTTTAAATAATTCTAAAGGTGGTTTCACTTCTGCGGCTACTGTTGAACATCGGAACCTCGCAAAATCCTTAAATATGACTGACACTGGAAAATCACAGTTCTCTAAGTTGGTAAACTCAAATATTCCGACAGAAACCATTTTAGACAATAAAACATCACCAAAATCCAAGACAGGCGGCTTAATACTGGCAAATGTTGTTCCAACTGGAGTAATGGAAGTTACGGAAGTTGATACTGCTTCGGGAAAAAGTGAAGTAGTTGATGCTACTGTTGACAAAATGACTATAACATTCTTTTTAAAGAATATAGATAAGGTTGTTTCAGACGCAAATGACGGCGATTCTAATCAACCTACGGGATATGGAAAAGTAATTCCAGCAGGAACGACTTTTTCAGAATTAATTGGTGCAATTTTTGGGCATGAGATAGAACACACTACGATAGTTAATGTAATAACTGAATCTAACGGTGGAGATGTTGAAAAATTACCTACAGAGATTAGTAATAAGATAATTAATGAGACAAGTGAAAAGAAAAATAGACAATAAAACTACAAAACGTTGTAGAAGTAAATTCTTAATTACTATTCTAATTTTGTTTTCTGCGACAATAGCCCAATCGCAAAAAATAGAAACAGAAGAGCTTGAAGTATGTATAAGGAAACAGATTATTGATTTTTTAATCAAAGATAACCGTTTGACGGGTGTTGATAAGAATAATTTAAATTCTGTTCATATATCTGAATTAGTTAATAAAAAAGTTCTAGGTTACAGTAAATACGGAATATATTATATCACAGATTATGCAACCAACTTTCAAAATCTAATTTTATTAAAAAAAGATAAAATGATTAAGATAATTGTTGTCTCGGATAGTAAACAATTAATGAATGAAATTAGTTCCTTTTTGAGCGAAACGGCTTTTACAGACTATGAATCTATAGAATATTTCAAAGCTGCTATTGAACTTTTGGAACGAAATATGACAAGAATTAAATCAAGCAACAACGTAAATTCAATTTGGATTGACTGTAATTGAATACACCTACGATCCTTTCGGAAATACCACCAGCGATGCCAACAAACGCATCGAAGATATCGATTACAACCACCTGAACCTGCCAACGGTAATTAACTTTCAAAACAACGGCGGTCGCATTCGGTATACTTACGATGCGTTAGGTGTTAAGGTGCGTAAAGAGGTTGATGATCTTGCAAACGGAACCACCACCACCGATTATT
>JAIXTU010000172.1 GCA_027483785.1 Flavobacterium sp. | reverse complement strand
TCCCATCATCCAGTAATAATCTTTCTGAAAAGTATATGATTTTGCGAGTTTGTTGTCGATATACACATCGTTGCCAACTACTTTTACTAAATGTGGACCTTCAAATTCTGTTATTACCTTTTTGTATAATGGCAGGTTTTCAGGCGTAAGCGGGATCGTTGTTCCCGATTTTGGAATGTAAATAGGACCCATATTATCAGCATTCCAGTTTAACTGACCACCAAAAATTCTAGAGTCGGTACCTTTTTCTATTCGACGTTTGATATCTGTAAAAGCTGAAAAAGTCTTTAATTTTTCTACACCTTCTTCTGTTAAAGCACTGAAATAGATGGTGTCTCGGTTGTCGTTGGAACCAATTTGTTCTGTTGATCCAATGGTTTTCATCACGTAATTGATGTCCACTGGCTTGGTCTTATCGAATGCGGCTTGATAAACTTGTTGAATTTTAGCACGTTCTGGATAAACGACAGCTTTGCCATTTATGAAAACGGTCCCTTGCTTGATTTCAAATTTGTCGCCTGCAATACCAACACAACGTTTTACGTAATTAGTTTTCTTGTCGATCGGCTTATCGTATCTGCGATCAGCTCGCTCGTACATGTGATATAACGTATCGCAGGGCCAGTTAAACACTACAATATCATTATTTTTTATGCTTTGAAACCCTGGAATTCGTACGTAAGGATATTGCAATTTGTTCTTCCACGAATCTTTATTAGCATCGTCGTACACGTAAGACTTAACTTTCGCCACCGGAATCGTATCGTGAACCATCGGGAACGAAACTGCCGACATCTGCGGCCGCGCTCCGTAATGAAATTTACTTACGAATAGAAAGTCGCCAACCAAAAGCGTCTTTTCTAGCGAAGAGGTTGGAATCTGAAATGGCTGCATAACATAAGTATGTACCAATGTTGCCACAATAATTGCAAATAAAATCGAACTTACGGTATCTCCAGTTTTTGTTCGAGCAATTAGACTTCTATTTTCTACGTAAGTTAAATTAGCTATGTAGTTAAAATAATAGAGGTAAAAGCCGAAAGTCAATAAAGTTAACCAGGTATCGGTGAGCGTGTTTTTACCAAAACTACGCGCCGTCTCAACCCAAATAACAGGAAACATTATTAGGTTAACAACAGGTACAAACAGTAAAATCACCCAGTACGTTGGGCGATTTATTATTTTCATTAAAACAATAGCATTATAAATCGGAATGGCGGCTTCCCAGGCTTTTCTTCCTGCATGAACGTAGAGTTTCCACGTTCCTAAAAAATGAATTACTTGAAAAATTAAAATAACGATAAGCCATTCACTAAATGTCATAGTCTAAATTGTATTAAGGAAAAATGTTCTCTTCTAAGCGTAAAACATCTTTCATGGTGAAAATTCCTTTCTTGTCGTGTAAAAATTCGGCAGCTAACACGGCTCCATGCGCAAACCCTTCGCGATTGAAAGCAATGTGGCTGATTTGTAATTGGTCGATATTCGACGAAAATGTTACATAATGTGTTCCTGGAACAGCATCTTCCCGAATGGCGCTAATCTTTAGATCAGTTTCTTGCGTGGGTTCCAAACTCCACTTATCGTAACGCGTGTTGCTAATCACTTGGTTCGCTAAACTAATTGCTGTACCACTGGGCGCATCAAGCTTTTGTGTATGATGAATTTCTTCTAACTCTATTTTATATTCCGGAAATCTTCCAATAAGTTTACTGGCAAATTGGTTGATTTCGAACAATAAATTCACGCCCAAACTAAAATTCGAACCGTATAAAAAAGCAGTGTTTTTTTCTTGGCACAACGCTTCCATTTTGTGATAATCAGCCAGCCAACCCGTTGTTCCCGAAACCACCGGAATTCCCAGTTCCAATGCTTCCGAAATATTGCTAACTGCAGTTTCTGGAGTGCTGAATTCAATCGCTACATCGGCTGTTTCTAAGCCCGAAAATGAAGTACTGCTGTTTTTTCGTAAAACAATCTCGTGACCGCGATTTTGTGCGATAACTTCGATGATTTTACCCATCTTTCCGTATCCAAGCAGTGCAATTTTCATCAGAATTGGTATTGAATTGTCAAACCTATATTTTGCGCATTTGTAATCTCAGAAGGAAATATTTCTGGGATCACAGTGAGCGTTTCATTGACATTGTATTGCTTTAAATGCGCATCAACATTGGCGTCGATGATGTTTAGAACATATAGCCCCACGGTCACCAATAGCGATAAATCGCGATTGCGCTGAAATGTTCGTTGCGCATTTATCAACGTTTGGTCGTTGTATTGTCCTAAGAATTGATCGGGCTGCCCGGCAAGTCGCTGTTTATACGCTGTACGAAATTTGTGATATTCGTTGTTGTTTCTTTGATGAAGAAAAAAACCGGTGCCTATAGCTCCGTAAACCAACGGAATTTTCCAATACTTTTTGTTATAAGCCTGTCCTAAACCAGGTAAAATCGCCGAATAAAATGCAGCTCTAGTAGGTCGTAACGGATCAATTTGTTTAGCTTTCAGCGTGTCTAGCTGTTTTAACGGAGCGCCAGGGCCTTGTGCCAAAGCAAACAAAGGCAAAAAGAGTATTAATATGTAAAAGTATCGCTTCAAGAGCCTTGTAGTAATTCGAGAATACGCGCTAAGTCGGCTTCCGATCTAAACGGAATCGTAAGTTTTCCTTTTCCGTTTGCACCCACTTTTACGTCGATTTTCACCGCTATTTTAGCAGCTAAATCCGAAACTTTATCGCTGTGTGGCGTCGCTGCTGATTTTGGTGCTTTACCCGTAGCCGTTTGTTGGCCTTTCTCCTGATATTCTTTCACCAATTGCTCGGTTTCGCGAACAGAAAGATTTCTTGAAATGATTTTCTGATAAATATCTGCTTGATCGTCTTGATTTTCCACCGAAATCAATGCACGACCGTGACCCATCGAAATAAAACCATCGCGTATACCCGTTTGGATAATCGGATCAAGCTTCAATAAACGCAAGTAATTTGTAATCGTCGAACGTTTTTTACCCACACGCTCACTCATTTGTTCCTGCGTAAGCTGAATTTCGTCAATCAAACGTTGATACGATAACGCAATTTCAATCGGATCTAAATCATGACGCTGAATGTTCTCTACCAAAGCCATCACCAACGATTCGTTGTCGTTCGCTAAACGCACATACGCCGGAATGGTAGTTAATCCCGCAATTTTCGAAGCGCGCATACGGCGTTCGCCCGAAATCAATTGGTATTTGTTGAAATCGAGTTTTCGTACAGTAATCGGTTGAATTACACCCAGTTCTTTAATCGAGCTTGCTAATTCATTTAAAGCTTCTTCGTTAAAGTTACTGCGCGGTTGAAAAGGGTTGATTTCAATAAAATCTAAATCCAATTCTATGATATTTCCAACTACTTGTTCGGCGTTCTTGTCGTCGGCCGATTTAATATCGTTGTTCGGATCTTTCAACAACGCCGATAATCCGCGGCCAAGCGCTTGTTTCTTGATTGCTTTGGTCATACTAGCTAATCTTCTTAATAATTTCCTGAGCCAAACTCAAATAATTGGTAGCTCCTTTGCTTGTAGCGTCAAAATTAATGATACTCTCTCCAAAACTCGGAGCTTCACTCAATTTAACATTTCGTTGGATAATCGTTTTAAATACCATCTCCGCAAAGCGTTTCTGTACTTCTTCTAAAACCTGATTCGACAATCGCAAACGCGAATCGTACATCGTCAGTAAAAGTCCTTCAATATCTAAATGCTCGTTGTGAATTTTCTGAACACTTTTTATCGTATTGAGCAGTTTTCCTAATCCTTCCAAAGCAAAATACTCGCACTGAATTGGAACGAGAACAGAATCGGAAGCCGTTA
>JAIXTU010000247.1 GCA_027483785.1 Flavobacterium sp. | reverse complement strand
TGTGCCTAACAAAATTCAGTTAGGTGTAACATTAACTGAAGGTTTAGGCGCAGGTGCAAATCCGGAAATCGGACAGCAAGCGGCTATAGAAAGCGTCAATGAAATCGAGAAAATGCTAGACAGCAACACCAAAATGGTTTTCATTACTGCCGGTATGGGTGGCGGTACAGGAACGGGTGCTGCTCCAGTAATTGCGAAATTGTCTAAAGAACGTGATATCCTTACTGTGGGAATTGTAACAATTCCGTTTCAGTTTGAAGGTAAAGTACGTCATGAACAAGCACTTGCCGGTGTAGAACGTTTGCGCAAACAGGTAGATTCGCTTATTGTAATCAACAACAATAAACTGCGCGAAGTTTACGGAAATCTTGGTTTTAAAGCCGGATTCTCTAAAGCAGATGAAGTTTTAGCAACCGCTTCAAGAGGTATTGCAGAAGTAATTACGCACCACTATACGCAAAACATCGACTTAAAAGATGCGAAAACAGTTTTGTCGAATAGCGGAACAGCGATCATGGGTTCGGCTACAACTAGTGGCGAAAACCGCGCGAAAGAAGCCATCATTAACGCCTTGGATTCACCTTTGCTAAACGACAATAAAATTACGGGTGCGAAAAACGTTTTGTTGCTTATCGTTTCTGGTACCGACGAGATTACAATGGATGAAATCGGAGAAATCAACGAGCATATCCAAGCAGAAGCAGGCGGAAATGCCAACATCATTATGGGTGTGGGCGACGATGAGAAATTAGGCGAAGCTATTTCTGTAACCATTATTGCTACAGGTTTCAATGCCGATCAACAAAGCGAAATCGTAAATACCGCTCCAAATCGGATTATTCACACTTTAGAAGACGAGCAAAAATTAACGCAGCAACTAACGCCAGGCTACGTTTTGCCAACGCCCGTGATTGAAACTCCTGTTGTTGCGGAATCGAAAGTCGTTTTTAATTTAGATGACGAGTTGGTTGAAGAACCGATTAAAGATGTAACTGCCGCAGTGGCGTTTACCCCCGAGATTGTAACGCTAGCCGCTCCCGTTGTAGAAACACCGCAGTCGGATTTACTAATTGCTACCACAGAGTTTATCAGAAATATCGATGTAACATTCGAAATTGTTTCTCCATTGGCCGAGCAAGACTTCTTCTTTACGCCAACGCAAGTTGTAACAGAAAAACCAGTTGCAAGCGTTGAAAAAGAGCAGATCTCTTTGTCGTTTGACTTGCCGTTAACACAGCCGGAGAAAACGGAAGCTCCTACCTTACTTTTTGATTTACCTCAGGAAACAAAAGAAATTAAAGTGGTAGAAGCTTTAGAAGTAGTTCCGGTTACCGACGTTACTTCAAATGGTGTGATTGTGCATTCGTTGGAAGAGTATATGGAGTTTGAGAACAGCCTGCTTCAAAGTCAGCCACAAGCTAAAGCAGAGGAGCAAATTCCGGCAGAATTAAACATTACCTTGAAACAAGTAGAAACCCCTGCCGCGCCTGTTCAAACGCCAAGTGCAACGAACCAATCGGCACCTGTTGATATCAATCCGACCGACATGAGTTTGGAGGAAGTGAATCGATTGAAAGCGGAAGAGCGTCGCAGAAAGTTGAAAGAGTTCAATTACAAGTTTCACAGTAATAGTGCGCGCATAGACGAGTTGGAACGCGAGCCGGCATATAAAAGATCGGGTATTGACTTAACACAAGAGCCAAATACGAACAGTGCCTCGCGTACTTCGTTGGGAATTGATAGCAATAACGACATACAGTTGCGCTCCAACAATTCGTTTTTACACGACAATGTAGATTAATGTACGTTTATAATTATTAATAGTGAAACCTGGAGGAAGCTTCAGGTTTTTTTGTGGATTGTATGGTTTTAAAACGCGCGGTAGTTTGCGTACCTTTGCACTTCAAATTTAGAAATCATGAGTTTAGCGTCACAAATTACAGAAGAGTTAAAAACAGCCATGAAAGCTAAAGATACGGTTGCTTTAGAAGCATTACGTGCAATAAAATCGGCGTTATTGTTGGCTCAAATCGAATCGGGTGCTAAAGCAGATTTAGATCCGACTGAAGAGATAAAATTGTTGCAGCGTTTGGTAAAGCAACGTAAAGACAGCGCTAGTATTTATACAGAGCAGGGGCGCGCTGATTTGGCAGCGCCAGAATTGGAGCAAATAAAAGTGATTGAACGGTTTTTGCCACAGCAATTATCTGAAGAAGAGGTAGATGCGCGCGTGAAAGCTATTTTAGATGAAAATGGACTATCAGGTATGGCGAATATGGGTAAAGCCATGGGGTTAGTTACGGCAGCTTTATCGGGTCAGGCCGATGGTAAATTAGTATCGAGTCTTGTTAAAAAACACTTGGGTGCGTAGTTCTTTTTTATAGTTTTGCACTCCTAACATAAGGCGGCCTCGTAGTTCAACTGGATAGAATATCAGATTTCGGCTCTGAGGGTTGGGGGTTCGAATCCCTCCGAGGTCACGAATAAATCAAAAGCACCCTAAAATCCGACGAGCTTTGCTCAGTCGGATTTTAGGGTGTTTTTGATTTTCAGCGCGGAGCGCTCAGGGATGTCGCGATGCAAGAGCGAAATCCCTGATTCG
>JAIXTU010000361.1 GCA_027483785.1 Flavobacterium sp. | reverse complement strand
AATCAATCCATATTTTAAAATCTTTTGCAACGAGCCGTAGCTGTAATTGGTATTTTCAGAATCAACAACCACTTTTCCGGAAATGCAATTCACTTCGATCAGTCCGTTGTAATCCGATTGAAACCGATCAATACAAACCGGAACGAAGTAACTTTTGAGTTTTTGAAAAAAAGTAGGCTGTTTTTGCATCGGAATAAAACCAAAACTAATTTAATCTCGTAAATGTAAACATAAGAAAGATTTTAGGTTACTACGCTTGATTTTTGTGTTTGTTTTATTGGTCAGGGAGCCTCGGTTATGCCGGGGCTTTCTTGTTTTTAGTCGTTTTAAGGTTCGGGTGTGTAATGCGAAAAAGTACCGTCTTCATAAAACAACACAACTTGTTTCACTTTCTTGGAAATTTTGTTGACACTTTCCACCAATTTTTCGGCTTCATTTGTGTGATTATCACTTGAAGTACTTCCTACCAATGGGCTCGGAAATCTTGTTTCAACAACTGTTTTTCCAAACAAAATATAATCGGCCGATACAGTTGGGTAGGCGTGCAGCAACTTCAAAACGAAATCTAAACTCGGCTTATTTCGTCCGGATATAATGTGGGAAATCGACGAACGTTGCACTTGTAATTTATCGGCAAAGCTCGTTGGACTTTCACTCATACTATGCATCACTTCTTTAATGCGCTCGGCTATTTCGTCGATCGAATCCATAACTAATTGTCTTTATTCTTTAATTGGCGTCTCATTTCCAGTAAATAAATTCATTACTTTAGGTAATAATATTCAAAATACTGAAAAACAGTAATTTGGTGTTTATAAATATCTATAAATTCACATTTCTTCTTTACTGTTTACAAATGTAAACAATTATTTCAAAGTGTTTGTGTTTACATATGTTTACAATTGTAAACTATCCTTTTTGTACTTTTGCAACATGACAAAGCCTAATTTCTTAGATCTCGCCAAACAGTTCGCCTACTCGGGTATTAACGATAGGTATCTCAATTTCGAAATGATCAGCGCTTTTCTTTTAGAATACAAAGTGCAAAAAAGTATGCTTGGGTTTTCGGTAGAAGAACGACCCATTCCGTTTCTTAAATTCGGCTCGGGCTCCAAACGAATACTCATGTGGTCGCAAATGCACGGCAACGAGTCAACAACTACCAAGGCGGTGGTCGATCTCATTTGCTTCCTAAAAGCGAATCCAGATTTTCTCGCACAACACGATCTGCAACTCGGAATCATTCCCATGCTCAATCCCGACGGCGCGCACCGCTACACACGTGAAAACGCTAATAAAGTCGATTTAAACCGCGATGCACAAGAACTCTCGCAGCCGGAGAGTCGGTTTTTACGCCACGTGTACCAGATCTTCAAGCCACAGTTGTGCTTAAATCTGCACGATCAACGCACTATTTTTGGTGTTGAAACTCCAGAAATCAAACCAGCAACCGTCTCACTACTGGCGCCCGCTTTTAATTTGGAACGCGATTTTAACCGCAGCCGACTCGAAGCAGTACACTATATCAACGTCATAAATAGCGAGCTTCAAAACTACATTCCGAATCAAGTCGGGCGTTTCGACGACAGTTTTAACCTGAATTGCACAGGCGATACCTTTCAAAACTTAGGAACACCAACGATTTTAATCGAAGCCGGACACTTCCCCGACGATTACCAACGCGAAAAAACACGCAATCTCATTTTTATTGCATTATTGTCAACACTCACAAATTATCACGAAAACGTTATAGTTGACACTGAAATTTCGGAATACTTAAAAATTCCGCAAAATCGACCCCTATTTTTTGACATTGTTTATAAAAACGTCAAAATAAATTATGCTAATTCAGATTTTTTGATGAATTTTGCCGCTCAATTCGTTGAGGAATTTGCAGAAAATTCGATATTTTTTAGAGCTAAACTCAGAAAATTAGAAGAAAACGCAATTTTCGTAGGTCACAAAACTTACGATTTCAACGGTGAAGTGGGGCAACTGAATTACAACGATTTACTCGAAAGTTCGAATGTTGATGCAAACTTTACCGTAGGAAACCGGCAAATTCGCAACGGATATTTAGTAGCAGACAACAGACAAACACAAGAATATGAGTAAGTTCAGATTAGACGAAGTAGATCATCAGATTCTGGATATGTTAATCGATAACACCAGAGTGCCTTTTACAGATATCGCTAAAAAATTGCTGATTTCAGCCGGAACCGTGCACGTGCGCGTTAAAAAAATGGAAGACGCCGGTATCATTATGGGTTCATCATTAACCCTTGATTATGAGAAGCTTGGTTACTCATTCATCGCTTACGTGGGCGTTTTCTTAAACAACACGTCGCAAACCAAATTCGTGCTCGAGCGCATAAACGAAATCCCATTCGTAACCGTAGCACACGTAACCACGGGAAAATTCAATATTTTCTGTAAAATCCGTGCAAAAGACACCAAACACGCCAAAGACGTTATCTTCATGATCGACGATATCGAAGGCGTGTACCGCACCGAAACCATGATTTCACTCGAAGAAAGCATCAACGACAAAAAACGTTTAATGCACACCATCTTCAAAAATATGTAAGCCACCGCGCTTTCAATTCCAAAACCGATGTTCAAAAGCATCGGTTTTTTTATTTTACATGAGTTTGTTGTAATCGACTCATTTTCAATTGATACAATAAATATTTTTCTTTTTTGGGTGTTCCGGCAAAAGCCCGGCGAAACCCAAGCCGCGCTTTTGCCGTCGCGTCTTCCGCTATATCTTTTACCTCCGAAACTCCGGCAAAAGGATGCCGCTACAACCGCTAACACAGAAAAAGTGCACGAAAAAACGTTTCCATTTCGTATCTTGGCGTCTCACCCGTTGCACCTGTAAGCCATGTACCACAATTCGCCATTGCAAACATTTCAAAAACGTGTAAAAGCACGCTACGATTTATACAACAGCTTGTTTATTACGTTGCCTTTCGATGCGATCGACAATACCGGAGCGCTGCTGCCCTTATTCGCCGAAAGTTGTAGTAACGGTCTCGAAAACGAACTCTCGCCCAAAGAAATCGTTTCGCAATTCTTCCAACAATACTTTCCCGATAAAGCCGAATCAGCACAAATCGATTTACTATTCCGATTTATTCAATACGTCGAACGACAAATCGTACTTTTCGATGCCGTGGAAGATGCTGGTTTTGCAGAAGTCAACAACTTAAACGGTCCGGGAACTTTGGCGCATCTGCTAGAAAATACCGACCTAAAAAAACTAAAAAAAACGGCAGCTAATTTCAAGACGAAAATCATTTTAACGGCGCATCCCACGCAATTTTATCCCGGTTCGGTACTCGGTATCATAACCGATTTAACCTGCGCTTTGAAAAAAGACGACTTGTTTGAAATCAAATCCTTGCTAACACAATTAGGTAAAACACCGTTCATTCGCAAAGAAAAACCGAGTCCGTTTAACGAAGCAACTTCGCTGATTTGGTATCTCGAAAACGTTTGTTACCACAGCGCTGCCGAGATTACTTTCGATCTCGAACGTTTGAAACTAATCGATCATAACGTTTTAGGTTTCGGTTTTTGGCCCGGCGGCGATCGCGATGGAAATCCGTTCGTAACCGCACAAGCTACCTTCGAAGTCGGTATGCGTTTGCGAACATCAATCTTAAAATGCTATTACCAAGACATTCGGAAACTCAAGCGGAAACTTACATTTTCGGGCGTAACCGAAATTATTGCCGATATCGAACACCGACTCTATCGAACCGTTTTTTATAACGCTGATCCCAATTTTATAACCTACGATTATCTGGTTGAAAGACTTCAAGAAATTATTAATCTATTACTTGAGAAACACCAAGGTATCTATCTCGAAAAAGTTCAGTTATTGCTTACAAAAGTTCGTTTATTTAAGTTTCATTTTGCAACGCTCGACGTGAGGCAGAATAGTAAAATTCACAAAAGTCTAGTTGAAAAGTTAAATCAACAAAAAACCGATTTTAACGACATCGAAAGTGATACCTTAGAATCGGTAAAAACCATGATTCGTTTGCAAGAGCTCAACGGTCATGATGCTTGCCATCGATACATCATTAGCAATTGCGAAAGCGATACGGATGTGCGCGATGTCTTACAAATCATACAGCGTGCATTACCGCTAGCTGTAAACGAACAAGCACCAATCGATATCGTTCCGCTCTTTGAAGTTATTTCCGATTTATCGCGCGCGGCTGCAATCATGGAGCGTTTGTACACCGATGAAGCGTATCGAGCACATTTAAAAGCACGCGGAAATTTGCAAACAGTTATGCTCGGATTTTCCGATGGAACGAAAGACGGTGGTTATCTCATGGCAAATTGGAGTATTTACAAAGCGAAACTCGAAATCACCCGAATATCAGAACAATGCGGAATTCAAGTCTTGTTTTTCGACGGTCGTGGCGGTCCACCAGCTCGTGGCGGCGGACGAACACACCAGTTTT
>JAIXTU010000106.1 GCA_027483785.1 Flavobacterium sp. | reverse complement strand
TTTTTTTGAGATACCTCGGTATCCCAAAGAAAATACGCCTTGTAATCAACTATTTAAATGATTTCTAACTTTGATTTTTATATCGAACTCACGTTAAATGATACTATCGGCATTATTATCGAAGATCTACATGATGAAAATGTTCTTACTAAAGATGGTTTGCTCTACTTCATTGATACTGTCTTTTTTATTAAAGATTTTTTCTGGAAACAATAAAAAAACCACCGCTAACCAACGTTCCTGTTGCACAGCTTTATCTCAATTCGCAATTTCTCAACCTAATTTTAAAAACCATATCGCGGAGACTTCCTTTGTCTGTTCTTCTGGAGCCTTTGGAGTAATCTGTGCTCTGCCTAGTAATCGTTCCATAACATCGCTCTGGCTCTGGCTTGCTTTTTGTTTACCGTTGAGGTAGAAAGTTGCTAAAATGAGTACTAACGTTTGGTGGGAAAAGTGTAAATCCGTTTTAACGATTAGGAGAAATGAGTTTATGATTTGCATAAGCAAATACTAGTAAAAAGCTTCGCTATTAAATTGATAACGAGCTCTATTTTGGTATACATTTTCGTTTTTTAGCAGCAACTTTCAAGCGTTGTTTATTTAGTTTAGATAGCTATGAAAAGTAGATTTATATTAGTATTTGACAATTTTGCAGCAGCATCAAAAAAAAGACCAGTAAAAATTCAAGCAGTTTATATGTTGAAAAGTACGATAGATATATTTTGTAAGCTATTTTTGAGGACACTTTTCAAAATAACATGAATAGGATATAGAAAGTGTTAGAAGAAAAAGGATACAAACAAATTTGGCTGGCATACTAGCGAAGTAAAAGTTGTAGAATCGTGGTAAATGGTCATGTTCAAAATCGACAAAAGCCAAAACTTGAAGTGCTTTTTGAAATTGCTAGAATATTAGGTGTTAAACCACAAGAGTTAATAAAAGAGAAAAAATGACAAGTACTTCACAGCAACAGGAATTAAGGAACAAGATTTGGAAAATAGCAAATGAAGTTCGAGGCTCTGTAGATGGCTGGGACTTTAAACAGTTCGTATTAGGAACGCTGTTCTATCGATTCATTAGTGAAAACTTCACCAATTACATTGAAGGTGGCGATGAAAGCATTGACTATTCAAAACTTTCTGATGACGTAATCACACCCGAAATAAAAGACGATGCGATAAAAACAAAAGGTTACTTCATTTATCCAAGTCAACTTTTTGTGAATGTAGCTAAAACAGCGAATACAAACCCGAATTTAAACACAGACTTAAAAGCGATTTTTGATGCCATTGAAAGTTCTGCGAACGGCTATCCTTCTGAACAAGACATTAAAGGATTATTTGCCGATTTTGATACTACAAGTACAAGATTGGGAAATACAGTAGAGGGTAAAAATTCGCGTCTGGCGGCAGTTTTAAAGGGAGTGGAAGAACTCAATTTCGGTAATTTTGAAGAAAGTCAAATTGATCTTTTTGGAGATGCCTACGAATATCTCATAAATAACTATGCTGCTAACGCTGGTAAGTCTGGCGGAGAATTTTTTACACCACAGCATGTATCAAAATTGATTGCACAGTTAGCAATGCATAAGCAAGAAAAAGTTAACAAAATTTATGATCCTGCAGCAGGTTCTGGGTCTTTGTTATTACAAGCTAAAAAGCATTTCGAAAATCATATTATCGAAGAAGGCTTTTATGGGCAGGAAGTGAACCACACAACTTATAACCTTGCTCGTATGAATATGTTTTTGCACAATATAAACTACGACAAGTTTAACATTGTCTTGGGCAACACTTTAACAGACCCGCACTTTGGCGATGAAAAACCATTTGATGCAATCGTTTCTAATCCGCCATACTCGATAAAGTGGATAGGAGACGATGACCCCACGTTAATTATTGATGATCGTTTTGCACCTGCTGGTGTACTGGCGCCTAAGTCAAAAGCAGATTTTGCATTTGTACTTCATGCACTAAGTTATCTATCAAGTAAAGGCAGAGCAGCCATTGTTTGCTTCCCTGGCATTTTTTACCGTGGCGGTGCGGAGCAGAAAATTAGAAAGTACTTGGTGGAAAACAACTTTGTAGAAACTATTATCTCATTGGCACCAAACTTATTTTACGGAACTCCAATTGCCGTGACAATCCTTGTTTTGTCCAAGCATAAAACAGAAAATAAAACTCAATTTATTGATGCAAGTGGTGAAGAATTTTTTAAGAAAGTAACCAACAACAATGTGCTAACTGATAAACACATAGAAAGGATTATGGCAATATTCGATAGTAAAGCTGATGTGGAGTATATAGCTAAGTCTATCGACAATTTCAAAATTGCCGAAAATGATTATAACCTTTCGGTGAGTTCCTATGTCGAAGCGAAAGATACTCGGGAGAAGTTTGATATAATGGATCTGAATAATGAGGTTTCAAAAACAGTGGTGAGAATAGATAAGCTTCGTGCTGAAATTGAATTTATCATTAAAGAAATTGAAGCATGAGTTATTTGTCGAAATTATTACAAGACCAAGAAGTTGAATGGAAGACTTTTGGGGAGGTAGCTAAAATTCAGCGAGGGGCTTCACCTCGACCAATTGAAAAATTTATTACCGATGATGAAAATGGAATACCATGGATAAAAATTGGTGATACCATACCTAATTCAAAGTATGTACGAAATACAAAACAAAAAATTACAAATGAAGGTGCAAAGAAATCAAGGATACTAAAAAAGGGAGACTTTATTGTTTCTAATTCAATGAGTTTTGGTCGGCCTTATATTTTGGAAATGGATGGAGCTATCCATGATGGATGGGCTTCTATAAGCGATTTTGAAAGCAAGCTAAACTCTGACTTTTTATACCATTATCTTGCATCTGACCTAGTTCAAAAGTATTGGCAAAGCAAAATGAATAGCGGTTCGGTTAGCAATTTAAATGCTGATATCATCAAGTCTTTGCAAGTCCCAATCCTTCCCTTCGAAATTCAAGAAAAAATTGTTCGTATTCTTGACAAATTTACGAAGCTTACAGCGGAGCTTACAGCGGAGCTTACAGCGGAGCTTACAGCTCGTAAAGAACAGTATATCTTTTACAGAGAACAGTTTTTTGATTTCAATGAAGAAGAAGTAAAGAGAGAGCCATTAGGAATAATTGGTGAATTCCAAAGAGGTAAACGATTTGTAAAAGATGATATGATTTCCGAAGGTGTGCCTTGCATACATTATGGCGAGATGTACACATATTATGGAACATGGGCAAAAGAAAGTAAATCATTTCTGAGCAAAGAATTGGTAGAAAGGAAAAACCTACGAGTTGCTGAAAATGGTGATGTTGTAATAGTAGCTGCTGGTGAAACCATTGAAGATATTGGTTTGGGAACAGCTTGGTTAGGAGACGAAGGCATTGTAATTCACGATGCTTGTTTTTCATTCAGAAGCCCCTTGAACCCAAAGTATGTAGCATACTTTACCCGTACCAAACAATTTCACGACCAAATTAAAAAGCATATTTCATCAGGTAAAATATCTGCCATTAATGCAAGAGGTTTAGAAAAGGTTTTAATTCCTGTTCCTACATCAGAAGAGCAAGAACGCATTGTTACCATCCTTGACAAATTCGATATACTTACTACTTCAATCAGCGAAGGTTTGCCAAAAGAAATTGAGTTGCGGAAAAAGCAGTATGAGTATTACCGTGATTTATTACTAACCTTTCCAAAGAATAATATAGAAGCATAAAATGGGACAGACGTTAATACAAATTTCTGAAACACTTAGAGATGCTGCTGATAAAGCTCAGTTAATCTATGCTTTTAATGGCGTTGGTAAAACAAGGTTGTCACGAGAGTTCAGGCTGTTGGTTGCTCCAAAAGATACAGAAGATGAAGATGAAACAGGAATAAAAGTCCTCTATTACAACGCATTTACAGAAGACCTTTTTTATTGGGACAATGATTTGGACGCCGATGTAAATAGAAAACTACTTATTCGCCCTAACGGATTTACAAATATGGTTCTTGAGTTCTTAAAAGACCAAGGACTTGACGGAAACATCATTTCAAATTTTCAGCACTTCACAAATGATAAAGTTACGCCACGCTTTAATGAGGAATATACAACCAATGATAAGAACGATAGAGACATTACTGTAAAGGCTTACTCTGAAATTACATTCTCAATCGAAGGCGGTAATCAGGAAAGCATACCGAATATAAAAATTTCAAAAGCAGAGGAAAGCAACCTGATTTGGTGTGTGTTTTATAGTTTGCTCGAACAGGTTGTTGAGCAATTAAATATATCCGAACCAGAGAATCGTTCAACAGACAAGTTTAATAATTTAAAATATGTTTTTATTGACGACCCAGTAAGTTCATTAGACGACAATCATTTGATTGAGCTGGCAGTTAACTTGGCTTTAATCATTAAGAAATCAACAGGATTAAAATTTATCGTTTCCACGCATAGCTCACTTTTTTATAATGTACTCTACAATGAATTAGGGCTAAAGTCAGGTTATATTCTCAATAAACTCAATGACGGTACTTTTGAGCTACTAGAAAAGAAAGGCGACTCAAATAAAAGTTTTTCATATCACCTTTTTCTGAAACAAACTATTCAGGAAGCCATAGACAATAATGCAGTTCAGAAGTATCACTTTACACTTCTCAGAAATCTGTACGAGAAGACTGCAAATTTCTTAGGTTATCCAAGATGGTCAGAATTATTACCCGATGATAAGCAAACATATTACAACCGTGTAATTCAGTTTACAAGTCATTCTACCTTATCAAATGAGGTAGTCGCAGAACCAACGGAACCTGAAAAACAAACAGTAGCTTTATTGTTAAAGCATCTGACAGACAATTTTAATTATTGGAAAGAAGTACAAAATGACAACATTTAACACTATAGCAGAATCAAATAACTTTATTGTACTAAATAACTATACTAAAAGTTCGGTAACTAGTGAGCCACCAATAGTTTATCAAACAGAAGCAGCATTAGAGACTGAATTTATTCAAGATTTAGTAAATCAAGGTTATGAAAGAATTCGCGGATTGAATTCAACAGCAGATTTGTTGGCAAATATTAGGCATCAGCTTCAAGTTTTAAATGATGTATTGTTTTCAGATTCAGAATGGTTGCGCTTCGTGGATGAATACCTTGATAAACCAAGTGATAACTTAATAGAAAAGACAAGAAAAATCCACGAAAATTATATCTATGATTTTGTTTTTGATGATGGACGCATCAAGAACATTTATCTGCTTGACAAAAAGAATATTACGCGGAATAAAGTTCAAGTAATTTCACAATTTGAACAGAAAGGAATACACGCCAATCGTTATGATGTAACTATATTGGTAAATGGATTACCCTTGGTACAAGTTGAATTAAAAAAACGGGGCGTGGCTATTCGTGAAGCATTTAATCAAGTTCATAGATATTCAAAGGAAAGTTTTAACAGTAAAAACTCGTTGTTTAAGTACATTCAGATTTTTGTCATTTCAAACGGTACCGACAGCCGGTATTTTGCCAATACTGTTGAGCGTGATAAAAATAGTTTTGACTTTACCATGAATTGGGCAAAAGCTGACAATAATTTGATCAAAGACCTTAAAGATTTTACGGCTACTTTTTTCCAAAAGAAGACACTTTTGGAAGTTCTATTAAAATATTCCGTTTTTGATACAAGCGACAATTTACTTGTTATGAGACCTTATCAAATTGCAGCAACGGAGAGGATGTTGTGGAAAATAAAAAGTTCATTTGAAACAAAGAGATGGTCGACTACAGAAAGCGGTGGTTATATTTGGCACACCACAGGTTCAGGAAAAACATTAACCAGTTTTAAAGCTGCGAGATTAGCCACACAACTAGACTTTATTGATAAAGTATTCTTTGTGGTTGACCGTAAAGACCTAGATTTTCAGACTATGAAAGAGTATCAACGTTTTTCACCTGATAGTGTTAATGGCTCTGATAGTACGGCAGGATTAAAAAGAAATATCGAAAAAAACGACAATAAAATTATTGTAACGACTATACAGAAGCTAAACAATCTGATGAAAACGGAGGGTGATTTGGAAATTTACCATAAACAAGTCGTTTTTATTTTTGATGAAGCACACCGTTCACAATTTGGGGAAGCACAAAGAAATCTAAAAAAGAAGTTTAAAAAGTTTTATCAATTTGGTTTTACAGGCACACCTATTTTCCCGCAAAATGCTTTAGGTGCAGAAACAACTGCCAATGTATTTGGACGGGAGTTGCATTCTTATGTAATTACTGATGCTATCAGGGATGAAAAAGTTCTGAAATTCAAAGTAGATTATAATGATGTTCGACCTCAGTTTAAAAGCATAGAAACTGAAATAGACGAAAAAAAATTAAGTGCAGCAGAAAACAAAAAAGCTCTTCTTCATCCGGAACGCATCAAAGAAATATCGCAATACATTTTAAACAATTTCAGAATAAAAACACACCGTAATCAAGGAAGCAACAAAGGTTTTAATGCCATGTTTGCAGTGAGCAGTGTTGATGCCGCCAAATGTTATTATGAAGAATTAAATAACTTACAAAAAGAGAGCGAAAAGCCAATTAAAATTGCAACAATTTTCTCTTTTGCAGCAAACGAAGAGCAAATTGCAATAGGTGAAATAGTTGATGAGACTTTCGAGCCTTCAGCTATGGATGTTACTGCTAAAGAGTTTTTAACCAAAGTTATCAATGATTATAACGCCATGTTCAGAACCAGTTATGGTCTTGACAGCAAAGAGTTTCAGAATTATTACCGCGACCTTGCCAAACGTGTTAAGAGTAAAGAGATTGATTTAATAATTGTTGTTGGAATGTTCCTAACAGGCTTTGATGCGCCAACATTGAACACATTGTTTGTTGACAAAAATTTGCGTTATCATGGATTGATTCAAGCCTTTTCACGGACAAATAGAATTTATGATGCTACAAAGACCTTTGGCAACATTGTAACATTCCGCGATTTAGAAAAAGCAACCATTGATGCAATTACGCTTTTTGGCGACAGCAATACTAAAAATGTGGTTCTTGAAAAGAGCTACAAAGAATATCTGGAAGGTTTTACAGACATTGTTACAGGTGAAGCTCGAAGAGGTTATGTTGAAGTGGTAAAAGAACTGAATGAGAAATTTCCGCATCCTGATGAAATTGTAAGGGAGAGAGACAAAAAGGAATTTGCTAAACTTTTCGGAGAGTATTTAAGAGTTGAGAATATTCTTCAAAATTATGATGAATTCACTCACTTGAAAGCTTTTCAAGTCCTAGACCAAAACGATCCTTTAGCTCTTGAAGAGTTCAAAAAAGAATATTTTGTCACAGATCAAGAGATTGCAGCAATGAAAGAAATTGCTTTGCTAAGTGAAAGAACAGTCCAGGATTACCGTTCCACATATAATGACATACGAGATTGGTTGCGCCGAGAAAAAAACAGTAAGGAAACAGCAGAATCTACAATTGATTGGGATGATGTAGTATTCGAAATCGATTTATTAAAATCGCAAGAAATAAATCTTGATTATATCCTTGAATTAATTTTTGAGCATAATAAGAAGATAAAAGACAAGGAAGCTCTTATTATGGAAATACGAAGAGTTATTCGTGCAAGCGTTGGAAACAGAGCAAAGGAAAGTTTGGTTGTTGATTTCATCAATGAGACTGACCTTGATAAACTGCAGGATAAAGCGAATGTAATTGATTCATTCTTCCAATATGCCCAAAGCAAACAAAAAGAAGAAGCTTTAGAACTAATCAATGAAGAAGGACTTAATATTGAAGAAGCGAAGCGTTATATAACTACTTCTTTAAAAAGGGAGTATGCCAGTGAAAATGGAACGGAACTCAACGCAATTTTACCTAAAATGAGTCCTTTAAATCCGCAGTATCTGACAAAAAAGCAAATTGTTTTTAATAGGCTAGTTGCGTTCGTTGAAAAATTTAAAGGAGTTGGGGGGCAATTTTGATGCTCTGATGAATGTAGGCATGGACATAGCTAATTAGTAGCTTGCAAGTATTTAATGCGTGCACCTCCCCTCTGTACTGGATAGCGCGGATTTACTTCGTCTGTTCGGCAGGAACTTCAGATGTAGTCCGTACTCCAACCAGCCCAGGACTGTAAGACATCGAAAAAATTCTACATAGTACGTCTGTTACGTTTTCCGAACATTTTTTTAATTTTAGGATAAACTTTTAAAACATTGTAATATGTCCAATTTAACAAACAATCGATTGAGCGTTACTCCAACCGCAGCGCAGCTTACCGCTGTTAAAAACGCATTACAAACTATTAACACTAACTTACCTTTTTTGGTGGGTTTAACATCGGAAGAACGGGCGAGTTTGCCAACGATCGATGTAAACAACAAAACCTTTACCGAAGATGCCATTAACGCAGGTATCAACAATGCGAGTTTATTGCCCGGCTATGTGTCGGTTGCTAACATGCAAAGCGATATGACGCTGTTTTCGCAACTCGACGAGATCATTCAACTAACCCAACAGCTGCTCGAAAAACTCGAAGACACCCAAATGCTTGCCGGCAGCGAGGCCTACACCTCGGCACTCACACTCTACAAACTCTTTGGCTCAGCCGCCGATGCAGGCGTTCCGGGCACCGATGCCATTTACAACCAACTTCGCACACGCTTTGCCGGGCAAGGAGGTAGGCTGGCACCCGCTACAAATCCAAACGCATAACAGCTAAGTCTGCAACTTTAACTTTAAAACCGCTTTCAGTTTGAAGCGGTTTTTTTATGCTCTTTTTTAACAGCTAAAACACGCGGCAAAGCATGGCTGCTGTATTTTTTGGTAGCAGTACGTAATAAACTTGGTAGACTACTAAGTTATTTTAGCTTTAAAATAAAAATAATAGGTTGGTCGAATGAGTATATAGGGTTAAAATAATAATAAACGTATACGTTAACTATACAAACAGGGTAAACAACAATGTAAACTAGTACGACTAATATGTAAACAATGTCGACTATGTAAAACAAAGGGTAGATAATCAATTTAACTAGGTCAACAACCAATACAACTAGGTAGTCTACTAAGTCTATTAGGTTATAATACCTTATTTTTTGGTTTATGAATTTGTAGATAAATCGGAAGCTTTTTATATTTGACAATCAATCAGTAAGTTATGACAACTAGAATGAATAAATACCTTCAGCGTAAGGACAGTGATGCGCCGCATTTAGGAAACTTCATCCAATGGCACATCGAACAGAATCATGTTAAAAAAACCAACGTTTCCGAAGCCTTGCAGGTACTTCCGAGTACGGTGAACCAGTATTTCCGGCAAAGTTCCTTTCAATTCACCATTCTATGGCGCATATCGCAAGCGGTACAGCACAACTTTTTGATGGAACTCGGCGAAAAGTGGCTCAAGATTCCGTACCAAACCCAAAAAGAAACCGACCTCCAAAACCAACTCGACCAAAAAAACACCGAAATCGAACTGCTCAAAGCCCAGTTGCAAATTTTCAGAGAAATCCACGGGGTCAAGTAGGGCAGGAGCGCTCTGGGTACGTAGCTCGTTTACTGCTTTAATGCCGCTGGGTGACGGGGTTGTTTTTTTGTTTGCCGTTGAGGTAGAAGAAAGTTGCGAAAAATGCTACTAACGTTTGGTGGGAAAAGTGTATATTCGTGAAGGAGATGAGGAAATAAGTATATAGTTTAATATATCAAAAAACGTACAATGGATTTATCTTATAAGTGGTTGTTTAGTAGTGTTTTGTGCATTTTTTTGAATTCGGTTTGGTTTCTTGAGTAGCTGGTGGTAGTCATTACAATTCAGAGTCAATATAAAGTTACTTACGTATAGGAAGAAATTATTATAATAAAAATTTTACTTATTATTATTTTTAACCAAACATTTAAAAAGCAATAAGAATGACAGCAGTTGTCGGAATTTTAAATAAACATGCAGTCGCAATAGCTGCGGATAGTGCTGTAACAATAGGCGGCAATGGGGGAAGAAAGATTTTTAATAAAGCAAATAAAGTTTTCGCTTTATCTAAACAACACCCAGTAGGAGTCATGATTTATAATTCAGCTTCATTCATGACAACCCCATGGGAGACCATAATAAAAGTTTATCGAAAACAATTAGGTAGCACTTCATTTTCAACTTTGAAAGAATATGAACAAAATTTTATAGCATTTCTGAGAGCAAAGAATTTTTACACTGATGATGAAATGCAAATTGCTTTTTTAGAAAATTTCGCACTTGATATTATTAACTCAATTATCGAAGATATTGTTCAACAGCATACAGAATTAATTGAAAACCCTTCAACCGTAGGTAGACAGCAGTTTTTAATAAAATTGGAAGAAAAGTTAGACACTCTCATTTTACAATGGGGTGGACTGAAAGAATTTTGCCCTGAGTTTGTTGATTATACAATTGATATGTTCACAGAATATTCGGGGCAAATATTCGAAAAAATAAAACAACTGCGTTTTACAAAAAATGAAATAATAATTGCACCTGAGTTATTAGAAAAAATGAAGATAGCAGTTTATTCAATTTTAAGAGCAAAAGAAGAACGTACTAATTTCACAGGACTTATTTTTACAGGCTTCGGTGAAGATGAGATTTATCCGCAGTTGATTCCAATTAATATATCTATAGTTGTTGACAACAGGCTTCGGTTTTATGTAAACGAAAATCGATCCGCTTCCATTTCAAATAGCAATAATGGTGCTGTTTGTCCTTTTGCTCAAACAGATGTAATTGATACAATATTAACAGGCATTGATCCATCGCTTGACGATATATATCTAAACAATTTTCATGCACTGTTCGAGAGATATAACCAAGCTATTATTGAAAGTATTGGAGGGACTAATCCTTTATTAATAGAACAAATACAAAGTTTAGATACAACAGTAATTGTTAAAGAATTCAATGCACTAAACCAGCAAATAAAGCAAGAGAATCATATTATTCCTTTAATGAATGCAGTAAGTAATCTTGCAAAAGAAGACCTTTCTGAAATGGCAGAAAGTTTGATTTATTTGACTTATCTAAAAAGAAGAATTACTTTTGCGGAAGAAAGTGTGGGTGGTCCTGTGGACGTTGCAGTTATTTCAAAAGGGGACGGATTTGTCTGGATAAAGAGAAAACATTACTTTAGAGCAGAATTAAACCAACATTTTTTCGAGAATTATTTTAAAATTTAAGGATATGGAATCATTACCGTTCAATTCTAATTTCACAAACAGTGTATCCTTGAACAAGGATGTTTTATCTGTATTTAAGAAAACATCTGAAAAGAATTTATCAATTCACCGAGGTATGTCTGTAAAAGAAATTTCAGACATTGTCTCAGAAAAAATCATGACAGTTGTTAGGGAACAATTTGAAGAAACTAAAATTAAATATGAAACTAAAGAAAAGCAATAAGTATTGAAAAATTTAGCATGAAAGTCGGGTTCTATCCGACTTTTTTTATAATGTATCCCGCTAGCACAGATTTACTTCGTCTGTTCCCCTAAAGCCTCGGGTGCAATTCGTGCTGTAAACCACAATTGTTTCCCAACTTCGAGTCCGCTCTTCTCTAAAACTCATTTCCCAACAATCACAAATTTTTTTGTGCACTTTCCCCGCGCGACTGATTGCAGCGGCAGCCCGCAGTGAGGAGGAACGACGAAAGAGGACTACAGCGGAAAGCAGGACGGCAAAAGCCTACCTTATTTCCACAAAATACTTTTGCCGGCGCGCCCAAATAAAAAAGACGATTTAGTTTACCTCACTTTTTCTTGGTTTACTTACCGCAAGTAAGCCCAAAAGTGTGAGCAAGCCGTTAACGATTATGAGTTCTTCGGCAAATTCGTAGGCGCCAAATAAACGCGCACTGTTCGCCGAAATTACATACGTAGCCACAACCGCTAAAACGCAAACTACCGGCGTGAGCTTATCGGTTACCACACGATTTTTTACGAAAAGTCCGAAGCTGTAAAGTCCTAATAACGGGCCGTAGGTAAAGGCCGCGATTTTGAAAATAAGGCTCACTACCGAATCGTCGTTATAGCTGTAAATGAATAAGATAACAACAAACATGAGCAATGAAAATCCGATGTGTACGCCGTGTCGGGTAGCCACACTGTTTTTTCCGGCAGCCGTTTTATCCATGTTTAAAAAGTCGATGCAAAATGAGGTGGTAAGTGCCGTTAACGCCGAATCGGTTGTGGCAAAGGTGGCGGCGGTGAGTCCGAGTAAAAATACAATTGCCGGAACGAGACTTAAATGGTTAAAAGCAATTTCGGGGAAAAGTAGGTCGGTTCGTGGTTTTCCCGTGGCTAAATCGACAGGTATGCTTACACCATTCTTCTCGGCATACAAGTACAAAAGTGCGCCAACACTCAGAAAGAACAGATTTATACAAACGAAAATGGCCGTAAAAGTGAACATGTTTTTTTGTGCTTCGCCGATATTTTTGCACGATAAATTCTTTTGCATTAAATCTTGATCGAGCCCAACCATGGCAAGTGTTACAAAGATTCCGCCGATAATTTGCTTGAGGAAGAACGTTGATTTTAGCCAATCTTCGAAAAAGAAAATTTTGGAATAACTGCTGTTTTTAACGGTTTCGAAGGCTTCGGTTGCCGACAAGTTTAAACTTTGACAAATAAAAATGATCGTTAAAATAACAGAAGAAACCAGGAATACGGTTTGCAACGTGTCGGTTAGGATAATGGTTTTTAA
>JAIXTU010000041.1 GCA_027483785.1 Flavobacterium sp. | reverse complement strand
TTCCAAGAATTCCATCCCATCGGAGGTGTTTTAGCTAAACCAATGGGTTTCTGTGCGAATACGGATATCGAACAGCAGCAAACAAGTATTCTAAATAGTTTATTCATAATTGTAAGAAAAAAACCCTGCAAAACAGGGTTTCAAAAAACTAACTCAATAAAAATTTCAACCTAAAATGAAATGAAAATTACTCTTATTGGTAAAAACCAAGATCGTCGATATATAATTTATCGCCGCCACCGTTGTTAAACTCTTGGAACACGATTTCGTTGATGGTGCCTGGATTCCCTCCTATTTCCGACCACGGAATGTTAACGGTTGTCCAGCCTAAATTATTAAACGACACTTCTTTACCTGCGCCGTAATTTCCGTTGACAACGATTTTAAATTTACCGGTTTCTTGCGTACTTTTTAATGAAACGCGAAGTCCAGCAAATCCGGCAGTACTTGCTGGCGCTGCAAACATTGGAAATTTGAAACCAACATAAGCTCCATAATTTGCTTCGATAGAAGATTCGCCTTGAATTTTTTCTGCGGTACTAGCGGTAAATCCGCTACCATCCCAAGGGCCAAGCCAGTTTTCAACGAAAGAAGCGGGAGCATCGTCGTAAATTCCGGTTCCAATAACTTGAGGAGCCGTTCCGTCGCCAGAAAGGGTTGTTACAGTAACTTGTTTGAATTGTGAATTTGGAGGAAGCGTGAATGTAATTTTGTCGAATGCAACTGATAATATTGTCGCAGGCGTATCACCAACAGTGACTTCTGGATTGATAAAATACGAACCGAAAACAGTTACTGTATCTCCAGTTTGGGCATTTACTGGATTGATACTTGTTACCTGTGGTGCAGGTGGTGCGATGGTGAAATCGTATTCGGCGGAACCATTAAGTGTTTCGATACGAAGTTTATTGCTTTGATCTTGATAGGGTGTTGTCAGCGGAACGGTAACAAATATTGTTGTATCGGTTACTAAAGTGGGATTAAACGCCGCTTCAAAATCGTTAAAAAACACTTTTTGCAGACTGGTAAAACCTTTTCCTTGGATTACGTAAACGTTGTTTGCAAATCCGACATTAGTAGGTTCAAGGTTCGTTGGATTTCCGTCTTCATCTACTGCTGCACTAACTTTATCAATCACTGGCGCCGCAGAGCTTGACGAGTCGTCCGACGAGCAGGATGCATTTTGGAAAAGTACTCCAAAAACAAGCATCCAACTCAAAAATTTAAAAATTGATTTCTTCATGATAATTAGAAAATTTAATTAAAAGTGTAAGGCACTGGTGGCTCGGCTAGTTTTGGATTTTTAGCCAATTCATTCGTTGGGTAAGGCAGGATAAAATCGCTTTCTTCTGGTGTAAACGACTGCGCATTTAAACGATCGCCACGGTTTTGAGCCGACATGATAGTGATGGCTTGCGCTCTAGGAATGCGGCCTAAATCGAACCAGTAATCGCCTTCGAACGCAAGTTCTTTACGACGCTCGGTTAGAATGTCATTAAATGTAATTGAAGTAACAGGTGATAAACCTGCGCGGGTTCTCACGGCATTGAACGAGCTAAGTGCAGAGGCATCAGAAGTACTCCCTCCGCCGGCTAATATAGCTTCGGCATGAATTAAAAGAAGTTCGGCATAGCGCATGATGTACGAATTGTTTTCCATCATAGCCCATGGATCAGCGCTACCTGTAGCGGCACCATTTACGATACCAATACAGTATTTTTTGATTGCTGCACCTGCATTTTGTCCGCCAATTTGATCTGCTGGTGGAACAACTAGTGGTCCGAAGTTAGGGCCAATTTTTGCTAGCACATTCGGATAGGTGGCGCCTGGGAACATGATGGTTTCCTTTCTTCTTAAATCTTCGTTTGAGTACAGCGTAAGAATATCTTGAGATGGGCCAAAAACACCACCATACGACGCGTTGGAAGTACTTACCGTTCCGTTACTGATACCGAACTGCGTATTGCAATTGCTTGCGTTTCCATACACACCCACATTTTTCCATTGTAAAGCAAAAATAGACTCTTCATTGTTGTTGTTTTGGAAAGTAAATAAATCAGCAAACGACTTGCTTGGAAGTTGTGCACCACCAAGGAGTTTAAATTCACCTGAATTAACTACATCTTCTGCCATAGCACGAGCTTCTGCATATTTCTTCTGATAGAGAAATACTTTGGCCAGCATTGATTTTGCTGAGCCTTTGGTAACTTTTGCATTTTCTGTATAATTCCCAGTTCTTACGCGATCGTAAAGTCTGTCGATTGCTTGTTGATAATCGAGTTCGATGAGTTTGTAGATATCTTCTACTCGGTTAGTATTAATAAGCGGAGCACTAGCAAAATCAACATTGTTTTCAATAATTGGCACTGGTCCCCATAGACGAACGAGGTAGAAATATGCTGTTGCACGCATAAAATATGCTTCACCAACAGTATTTTGAAGAACGTCTCCGCTAACTTCTGGTCCTACACGGTCTTCCAAAAAATTGATAATAGCATTTGCTTGAGCTACATTAGCCCAAAGCGCTTGCCAACCTACAAACAACTCGGGATCACTTCCTGTAATGGAAAAGTTTCTCATAGCGTTTACATCGGAGGAGAACGACATCATATTTCCCGAACCGACTTCTGCTATAGCGAAGAAAAATTTGTTGTGGAACTGAAACCACGTACGGTTATACATGGCGTTAGTTGCCGTTGACACTTGTTGATCTGTAGAATAATACGAATCAAGAAGAATAGTATCTTCCGATGGGCGATCCGTAAAGTCGTTACTACAAGCCCCTAGTAGCATTGCGGCGGTAAGGATTGGCAATAACTGCTTTTTAAAAGAATAAAATGGATTCATACGATTAAAATTTTAAAATTCGAGGTTAATCCCAATTGAATACGTTCTAGGCGAGGGATAGCGGCCATTATCGACATTACTTAACAAAACATTCTGATTAAAGGAGCCTATTTCAGGGTCGTATCCACTGTATCTGGTGAACGTGTATAAGTTTTGTGCAGAAGCATAAAGTCGAAGTCTAGTCAGCTTCACTTTAGATAATAAGCTTGCTGGCAGTGTATATCCTAGAGTTACGTTTTGAATTCTCAAATAGGAACCGTCTTCGATAAAGCGGTCTGAAATTTCTTGATTTGGATTCGCAATTGAGTTTATAGGTCGAGGGATACTTGTATCGGTATTGTCAGCTGAGTAGAAGTTTTGCGCTTCTGTGAACATATTTTGGAATAACATATTGTTAGCGATACCATTTCGTTGCGTTAAATTCATGATATCATTTCCAACTGAACCCTGACAGAAAACAGATAGGTCAAAGCTTTTATAGCGGAAATTATTTGTAAAACCGAAAGTAAAGTCGGGATGTGGGTTTCCGATAAACGTTTTATCAGCATCTGTTATTTGACCATCGCCGTTCACATCTACATACTTAACGTCTCCCAGGTAGGTTTGACCAGCATTCGGACCAAAAGTTTGACCGAATTGAGGTGGCGCGCCTACAAATTGATCTTCTGAAGTAAACAAACCATCAGTTTTATAACCCCAAAACATGCCAATTGGGTTTCCGACAACCGTATTTGTTACGGCAACAGGTAAAAATCCATTAGTATTTACCGACTCAAAAAGTGGCAAATTGGCAGTTATACTGTTTACTCGGTTTTGATATGTTGAGACTACTAAAGTAGAACTCCAGTTAAAGTCTGAATTCGATTTCAAATCAAAATTTACCGTAAGGTCGAAACCTGTGTTTTGAGCTTCGCCTAAATTTGAAAAAGGAGCATCCATACCTCCATAAAAAGAAGAGCCACCAGTTAAATATTCCGGCAGTGGAACCCGGAATAAAAAGCCAGAAGAAATCTTTTTGTAGTAATCCATTCCCACCGACAGTTTGTTATTTAAAATTGAAAAATCTAAACCAACGTTGGTTTGCTTCATAGATTCCCAAGTTAAATTAGGGTTCGGAAAATTAGATGGAAGGAAGCTATCCGATTGCGGTGCTAGCTGTGCCGAATAAAGATTGTTTGGTATTTGTTGATTACCCGTTTCACCATAGCCTAAGCGTACCTTTACGTTGTCAACATATTTTCTAAGCGGCTCCATGAATTTCTCGTTAGAAACCTTCCAACCTAACGCAACCGCTGGGAAATAACCTACTTGGTTATCTGTAGTCGGATCAAATTTAGAACTTTGATCTTTTCTTATGGAAGCGGTTATGCTGTAACGATCTTTGTAATCGTACATAATTCTACCAAAATAAGAGAACAAAGATTGACTTCCTTTGTAGCTTGTTACCTGTCGTAAATCTGGATTAGAAAGATTCAAGCCGTAGATATCATTGGTTTGAAAACCTTCTGCATTAGCTAAAATACCTTCCCAATGTGAATCGTTTGCTTCATGACCTACCAAAACAGTAAATCTGTGATCGCTAAATGAAAAATCGTATGTTAACGTATTGGAGATGTTCGTTGAATACCAATTTTGTCTTCTTTCAATCAAATCGGCTGTAAGGTTTACTTGTGAACCTCTGTCGTAAGAAGGTGTAAATTCGGTATTTTCGGAAAATTCAGTGTTTGCATTACCTTCGATACGGTAACGCAATCCTTTCAATATGGTAGCTTCTGCGAAAGCACTACCCATGAAATTTTTTCTAATCAATTTATTGTCTTTAATCAAGGCTTCTGCAACTGGATTAAAGTACGCAACGTTCTGACCTGCTGGTGGTGCTGCAAAATCGCCATCTAAAGTACGAACTGGAATATCTGGCGCTTGT
>JAIXTU010000026.1 GCA_027483785.1 Flavobacterium sp. | reverse complement strand
TTCCCAAGATTTTAATGGTTTGGGGGCATCCTCTACCGCTGCTCTTCCAACGAATTGGCGAGTTTCAAAGGCAACTGCTGCTCGAGTTACTCCTAATTTCACCACAGCAGGTACTGCAGTAGAATTTGCTGCAGGTAACACCGCGCCATCTTCAGGAGGTATTTACAGATTTAATGCTAACAACGTAACAACAGAATCGGCAATCGGTGGGTTATCTTCTGGCTCTAATGGAGGTACTGTAGTTGTTTATCAATTTTTGAGAAATACAGGTACTGATAATATTGCCAGTTTGAACATTAGCTACAATGTTGAAAAGTATCGAAATGGAACTAATGCAGCGGGATTTACAATAGAACTATTTTACAGTACCAACGGAACTACATGGGTAAGTTGTGGTTCTAGTTTTACAACTAATTTTGGTCCAGATGCCAATAATAATGGATTTAATCCAGCGCCGGGTAATACCGTAGCAGTTTCAGGTAGTTACACACCAGGAACAGCAATTGCTCCTTCAGGTGACTTTTATCTTGCATGGCGTTATTCTGTGACTTCAGGTACAACCGTAACGAGCGCGCAAGCTTTAGGTGTTGATGATGTTTCTATTCTAGCTAATGCAGCTGCTGCCAACAATGCGCCTACGGCTACAAGCGTAGCTTTTACAGGTAGTTTATTTGTGGGTCAAACGTTAACGGGTTCTTATACTTATAATGATGTTGAGGGAGATGTTCAGGGAACTTCTACTTTTAAATGGTATCGTGCCGACAATGCTTCGGGCTTAAATGAAGCCGCTATAAATGGTGCTACTAGCACAACATATACATTGACCAATAATGATCTTGGAAAGTTTATTCGCTTTTCTGTACTTCCCATTGCAACCACAGGAACTCAAAATGGTAGTGAGACATTCTCGCCGCGTCAAGGCCCTATTCAAAGTGCAACAAATTCGCTTTCAACTATAACTGTATCTGGAGCTTACACGCCGTCAAGTAATGTAAATTACGCATTATTCCAAGGAACTGATGTAACAACAGCAAGCTATGAGTTAGTTCGTTTCTCATTAAACGACGTCGCGGGCAGTCCGGACGATGGTTTTGCTACTACACTTACAGCATTAACACTGTCTATGACACAATCTGCACAAGTAGAGCGTGTGGCATTATACGACGGAACAACTGAAATACAAGAATTAGCTGCTACAGCAACACTTAATTTTACAGGTTTAAACCTAGTTGCAGCGTCAGGTTCTTCAAAAGTGTTTTCACTTTTAATTACGTTTAAAGCTAGTGTGACAGATAATACGAGACCACAAGTTACCATTACTTCCGCTACTGCTGATTTAGCTGGTTCGCTATTTGCTGCAGGAAACGCTGGTGGCGCATCATCTTCAACTACGCTTGACGAAAATAGAATCGAAGTAACGGCATCAAACCTTGTTTTCGGGGTTCAGCCATTAGGCGGATTTAGCTTACTTCCTATTACACCAAGCTTCACTGTTCGTGCGGTAGATGCTTTGTCTAACCTAGATTTGGATTTTGTTGATCCAATAACATTATCTACTACGCAAGGTTTTACAGCGGGTTCTACAATTTCAATTGCTGCTGTTGCCGGTGTAGCTACTTTCGCTAACGTATCCATGCTTCTTGGAGGAACAGGTCAAGTAATTACCGCAAACAGTACTGTTACAAGTGCAAACAGTGCTGCTTTTGATGTAGCTTCTACTTTGGTTGGAAACCCAATTACGGGTACTAATCCAAATACTGCAAACCCTTACGTTACGGGTATGGTTACAGCAGCAGATGTAACATCTAGTGGTGTTGGTAGAAGTACTGGAATTGTAGGTACTAATGCAAACGATCGCTACAACGCTAACACTTGGAATGTACCTTCATTCGACTCAAATAAATATTTCGAATTTAAGATTACTCCTGGAACGGGTAAACAAATTGATTTCACGAATTTTGTAGTAGCTCTTCAACAATCTTCGGCTACTTCAATACAACTTAGAACAAGTGTTGATAATTTCGCAAGTACATTCGCAACTCTTTCTGCTGCAGCAGCGCCAGGATTTGTAAATAATATTGATATAAGTACTATTCAAGATATTTCTAGTGAAATTACTTTTAGAATATACGGATTTGGTACTTCCGGATCTACCGCAACTTTAAGCGTAAACAATTATGTGTTTACAGGTTCAGTAGAAAACACACCAAACCCAAGTTTGAATGCAACTCCAGGAAACATTGTTAACCTTAACTATGCTTTGGCAGCAGGTCCGTCGGCTTCGCAAACCATCACAGTTAATGCGACGAACTTGACGCCTGTAAATGATTTCCTAACGATAACTGCACCAGCCAACTTCGAAGTTTCTACAAATAACACCACTTTCGCTACTTCTGTGCAATTGCCATACACAGGGAACTCACTTACTAATGCTCCGGTTTATGTTCGTTTGGCGAGTGGTTTAAGTGCCAACAACTACAGCGGTTCAGTACAAATTTCTGGAGGCGGAACAAGCTCATTTTTTGTAACGGTTTCAGGAACGGTTTACATACCTTTTTCTGTTCCTTACTTCAACGCGTTCAACACGCAAACCTTATACAACAATGCTGCGTTACAAGGTTTCCAGTATGCCGCAACCGCGTTTAACCCAGGCGGTGGTGGATACGCCGTATTAAACATCAACGGAACGATTACAGCTCCTGCTTTTGACATTACAGGTATCTCTCAAGTTGAGGTAAGCTTCGATGGGGCTACTTTTGGTGGAAATACCAATCAAACCCTCACTTTAGAGGTTTCAGAGGACGGAAATACCTACACTACTGTTGGTTCAATACTTTACACCAGCAGTACTTTTGTAAACTTCCGTCAAACTATCGATTTCAGTACGTTCGTTGGTACAACAGCATACATTCGTGTACGTATGTCTTCAGGTACTAACCAATCGCGTTTCAGAAACTTCTATATTTCTACATTCACTACTTGGAACGGAGCTTCATGGAATAACGGTGCACCAAATTCGAGCGTTGTAGCTATAATCGACGGCGATTACGATACCTCTGGAAATGGAGATTTGATAGCGAAACGAGCTACTGTATCATCAGGCACATTACTTGCAAATGGCTTAGGCACGGTTTCTTTAGTTGAAGATCTTGTTGTTAACGCTGGTTCTGTCGTTATCGAAAGCGGATCAAACTTAATCCAACAAAATAATAACTACGCTAACGCCGGAAACATTACGGTACAACGCGTAGCTTTATTGAAACGTCAAGATTACATCTACTGGGGAGCACCTGTTACTGGTCAAAACCTTCTTGATTTTAGTCCGTTAACGCTTACGAATCGTTTCTACAGATTCGATGAGCCTACTAATGCTTTCGTTGGTGTAGATCCAGCAGCAACATCGTTTGTTGCAGGACGCGGGTATATGATTCGTTCAGCAAACAATCACCCAAGCACCAATACAAGCTGGACAGGTAGCTTTGAAGGGGTGCCAAACAACGGAACTTACAACGTACCTGTAACACGCACATCTAGCGGTTACAATATTATAGCTAACCCATACCCATCGCCAATTTCTTGCCAATCGTTTGTAGCGGCTAACCCAAATATCGGAACTCTTTATTTCTGGGCACACATTACACAAGGTGCAGGTTCTGCAGCTAATTACGCAACTTGGAACGGTACTGGTGCTGCTGCTCCTGCAGGAGGTGCTACACCAAACGGAATCATTCAAACCGGTCAAGGTTTCTTGGTACAATTGCCAGCTACACCAACCATTACTTCGGTGAACTTTAACAACGGTATGCGTATCGATGATCACGGAAACCAATTCTTCCGTCCAGGTCGTCAAACAATGTCTGAAGGTACTTCACAACCAAACCGTTTGTGGATCGACCTAACAAGCGGCGAAACCAACTACAACCAAGTTCTTTTAGGATACGTGGATGGTGCTACAGATGAATTAGACACCAACTTCGACGGTAAAATGATCGGTACCAACAGTGCAGCAATTTATACTTTGTTGAACAACGAGAAATATACCATTCAAGGAAAAGCAAATCCGGTTGATTTAGCCGATGAAACTGCTTTAGGTTTCTCAACCGAAACAGCTGGTAACTTTACGTTCACACTAGCAAATATCGATGGTATTTTCGCAAACGGTCAGAACATCTACATACGCGATTACGCTACAGGAACGGTTCACAACTTAAGCGAAGGCCCGTTTACTTTTGCTTCTGAAATGGGTACGTTCAACGATCGTTTCTCTATCGTTTACGAAGGAACAACGCTTAATGTGAACAACCCAGTTGAAACAAACAACGCGGTAGTTGCAATCCGTAACAACAACGGAATTCAAATCAACGCAGGTTCGGCTACACTACAGCAAGTAACGGTATTCGATATCACTGGTCGCCTAATTACAAGCGTTAAAGCTTCAGGTAACCAAACTACGGTTGCAACAAACAACTTGTCTAACCAAGTATTGTTGGTACAAATCGTAACCGATAAAGGAACAGTAACTAAGAAATTAGCGTACTAATTCCGGTTTTAGAATCATGAAAAAGGACATCCATTTCGGGTGTCCTTTTTTTATTTGGGCATTCCGCCGTTGATTTCGGTAAAAAGCTGTTTCGTCAACGGCGTCGCGCTTTTGCTGCAATAAAAAACGCTTTTTAAAAACTGTAGCAACAGTCAAAAGCGCTCTCGCTGTCGCGTTTTGCCTTGTGCACAGTTAACTTAAAAAGCGTTTTTTATTTTCGCGCCAATCGCTAATGCGACAAACGTTACCAAAAGCGTGTCTGTAAAGGGTTCTCGCGGAATTACAAATCAAATACAGTAGCAGCAACGAGCGGCCAAAAAGTCTATTGCTATTGAAAAAAATGTTTTCCTGTTGTTGTAGGTTTGGGGACTTGGGAGCTTTTAGCGTCCAATACGAAATGGAATTTCTGAGAATAGTTGTGAAATTGCCCATTTATAGCGGTGGGAGCAAGTTCTTTGGGTTTTATGGGGAAATACGCTGAGCTGAAGAGGCGTTGAAGTTGGAATTTAGTTAAGAGGAAGTATATCGCAATAGGGAGTGAAGCGATTGTGGTTGGTACTACTACTCCTTGTTTTAGTCTGCTAATATGGCATACTTGGCTGTGTTTTCAAAGTTCTTCCTCGCTTTTTTAAGTTGGTTTAATAAATTTTTATTGTCCGGTTCATTAAGTATTTTCTCTTCCAAATACTTGATCTTTAACTGGTCAATTGTAATATTTAGTCTTGTCAATAAGTTAGGCATGGCTAAACAGACATATTCAAATTGTGTTTTTTTACATTCATTAAGTAAAACGGAATTTACCTCTGTTAAATGATTGAGATATTCATGTGTTTCTTTGATTAAAGCAAGTATGTCTTTTTTGGAATCAATTGGAACTGCTAACTCAGGAACTATATGTTTAGATTGTACATGTTCGACCTTTGTCCAAAAATTCTGAATTTCTTTTTCTAGATTTATTAAAACTTCCTTTGAATATACGTACGAATGCTCTTTGAACTTTGATTCGTGATCAGCTTTTATTTCTTTCATTTTCTCGACTGTATACAAGCTAACATTATCAGTTACTTTATGATGTCTGTAACAAAGAAATAGTAGATTGTCAAAGGAGTTAATTTCTCGATTTGTTTTAGCCGGATTATATCTTTGACCTTTAGGCGAGACAGCTTCGATATGGCAAAGTTGAGCAACGAGTAAACCATCGTTGTCAAAAACTGGATGCGAACAGTTTGAAAAGGCGCACTGATTTCCGCTTCTCGCGAGAAGAAGTTTTAAATTGTTAAGAGGTATTTTTCTACTATATTTTTTCATTTGTCGACAAAGGGTCGGGTAACATCATTTTTGTAGTAGAGTTAAGGTTGATAAAAAAATTGAATATAAACCAGATTAATTTAATTGAGCACGTACACTTGCCGTAGACCAAATTCAGTGTTGTGTGTAAGCGATTTGTTTATCGTGGTTTTTGTGATGTCTTTTTCATCTTTTCTAAGAAATTTATATGGTTTTCGATAAAGAATTTTTCATTAGGATTATCTGCAAATTCCAACGCTTTAGATAGATCTTTCTCTGCTTCACCTAAATATTGGCGACAAAGTTCCCACGCTCGTGCCTTTGTTTTGGGATTACTCTTAAAATCTTTTGCTGTTTTAATGCAACTTTTTGCTAAATCCATTTTTGCAGTTGCTCGTTTCTCAAATAAAGTAGCATTAGTAGTTAAAGACGGATATTTTGAAAAAACATCTCCTACAAATTTAATCACGTCTTCGGGAGTTCCTACTTTTTTAAGATTTACTACAGCTTTTACCACTTGACTTTCTTCTATTCTGCCAGATAATGCAAAAGAGAGTATTCTATTGGCTAAAAATTCATAGTTTTTATCTTCTTTTTGAAAGGTCAATATTTCCGCAATATTGATAAGAGTATTTGGATTAAGTGAGTAGAAGTCTAATTTTGTAGTGGAAATAAATTCATAAAGTTCTTGTGGTCTTTTCTGTTTTGCAATTATTTCGCAATATAAATCAAGTGTCCTAAAATTATATAAGTCAGTATTCAATAAACTTAAAACTTGGTGTTTTGCTCCTTCCAGATTTCCTAAAATGATTTTGTCTTGTATTTCTTGCAACTCGCTTACAATTCGGTGTCTTGGGTGCGCGGGAAGAACACAGATAATGCTGTCTGTTCCGATTTCAAAGGTCGGATTTGGGCAACCTTCTTCTTTCATTGTTCTAAAAATAGTCGGAATACCCTGCCCCTCTGATTGAGCAAGTTGTAGTTTGTTAAATAAATAAGCAAAACTTTGATTTCTCCATTTAGGACTTGCTTTTCCTTCCAAAAATTTTTCTTTATTAACACCCCAATGAAGTTCCCCTGGTGACATAATTTCAATCCTGTCAGAAAACACAGTAATTCTAATTGGTTCAGGTATTTCATAATTTCTGTGAACAATAGCATTGATAACGGCTTCTTGCAACGCTCTAATTGGATACTTTACTTGATTTGGTTTTGCATTAGTTTTGTCAAAAGCTGTGTAAGCTTGGGCATTTAAAAGCTCAACTGCTTTTCTTGCCTGTTCAATAATTGAACCTGTCAAAATATGCCTTTCAGCAGTAGGTACACTTCTATCTGTGCCGCTGTAAACTGAAAGTATCGTGTGTGAGTCGGGGAAATTCGTAGTTATCGAAGTCTTCTTACCAAATAGTAGGAGCGTAAAATTTCTTGGATGTAGTATGTCGTCAAGTTCTCCACGCTTGAATAAAGGTGGCACAAATTCTGCAATCTGTTCCCTATCTGAAAAATAATCTTCTAAAGATTTATCTGAATAAAGCAGTCCCATCTCCTGCATACAATCTCTAAACAAAAGAACGTCTATATCGCTTTCTGTAGCTTTCGGATGCATTCTTTTATCAAAATACTCTACTTTTTGTTTTTTTACCAAAAGTTGAGAAAGAATACCATTTCGCGCTTCTCTAGTTTCTCTACTAATTCGCACATAATATGCGCTATTTTCTCCATCTCTATAAGAATGTGCTTCCGTTGTAGCGAGTACAATAAAAGTCAAAATTCTTGTTTCACTATTTTCAGGATTTTCAATCTCTTGAACAATCGGAATAATGGGCGGGCTTACATAATCTCTGCAATGTTGTAAAACCTTCCCCTCAATCTCTTTTAATTTATTAGCGGATAGTCCAGTATATTCAAGTTTAGGAAAGCCATATTCGTCTTTAGTTTCCTTTGCTCCACAAACTACATACCCTCCTCCAAAGTTTGAAATGTCATTAGCGAAAGCAGAAATAGTTTTTACGATTTTCTTAACAATTTCTTTATCATCACCATTCTCTTTCCATTCTACTTTTTCACTCTCTCGCATTGCGAGTTCTTTCAAATCTATTGAGTAATTCATTTTTGTAATTTATTTTGTGGCATTTACAATTTTACTTGCTTACAACATGAAAATCGAGAAAGTATCTCAAAAATCTAACCTTTTCAAAAACACATCGAATATTCGTAAGGCCGCTTACTATATACTAAATATCCTTTGCATTTCCAATCTGTCAAATCTTCAACTAAATTCATCTCTTATCTTTAACGAAGATACGATTTCCCCACCAAACCTTACCAACGTATTTCCTAGCCCCGGTTGCAGCGGTAGCCCGGAGAAAAAGACGCTTGTTTGAACCGTGCTGCATACGGCGCCGTGAGAAGCCGGGTGGAGCACGTGTGAAAACAGCGTATTTTTTGAGGACTATAGCGAAAAACGGGATCAGCTTCTAAAAAACAAACGCATCTTAAAAAAAGTAAAAAGGGAACAGTTAAATGTGACATGCAAAAGTGAGAAAAGTGGTGAACGTCGCAAAGTCTAGCTTCTAGCCTCTAACCTCTAGCTTCTAAAAACATTCTAAAACCCTATACCGTTATCATCGTCGTCTATGGTGTTTGCCGAACTGCCAAACGCTTGATCCGGACTCGGTAAATTGGCGGTAAAGAACGGCGAATTATCCGAGTTCATCTTCGAAGGCAAATCGTCGAAACCGGAACCGTATTCCTCCAAATTCGCGAACTTTCCGAGATTTCCAATAAACTTTAAACGAATGTTTTCCAACGATCCGTTACGGTGTTTCGCAATAATAAACTCGGCCGTGTTTTGAGTAGGCGAGTTGTCTTCGTCGTCCCAATCAGGAATTTTATAGTATTCCGGACGATAGATAAACGACACAATATCAGCGTCTTGCTCGATTGCGCCCGATTCACGTAAGTCGGATAACAGCGGACGCTTGTGGCCCGTTCGCGCTTCAACCGCACGCGACAACTGCGAGAGCGCAATAACCGGAATGTTCAATTCCTTGGCCAAAGCTTTCAAATTCCGCGAAATCGTCGAAATCTCCTGCTCGCGGTTGCCAATTCCCTTGCCTTTGCTGTCTCTACTGCCCGCGGTCATGAGCTGCAAGTAGTCGATAATTATAATTTTGATGCCGTGTTGCGACGCCAATCGACGCGCTTTTGCCCGTAAATCGAACACCGAAAGCGAAGGCGTATCGTCTACAAACAACGGAGCGCTTTCCAAATCTTTCACTTTGGTACTCAGTTGTTCCCACTCGTGCTGCTCCAATTTCCCGGTTCGCAACTTTTCGCTGGTGAGACCGGTTTCCGACGAAATTAAACGAGTAATTAATTGTACAGACGACATCTCCAATGAAAATATCGCAACTGGCGCTTTGTGATCTATGGCCATATTTCGCGCCATCGACAAAATAAACGCCGTTTTACCCATACCCGGACGCGCTGCAATAATGACCAAGTCGCTCGGCTGCCAACCCGACGTTACTTTGTCGAGTTTTTCAAAACCTGTGGGTACGCCGCTCAAACCTTCTTTGTTGGCAATTTCCTGAATGCGTCGTTTCGCTTGCAAAACCAGCATTTGCGCTGTTTCCGAATTCTTTTTGGTGTTGCCTTGCGCTACTTCGTATAATTGCGATTCGGCCGTGTCGAGCAAATCAAATACGTCGGTCGTTTCATCGTAACAATCTTCAATGATTTCCGAAGAAATGCGAATAAGCGATCGTTGAATGAATTTTTGCAGAATAATCCGCGAGTGAAATTCGATGTGTGCCGACGACGATATCTTCTGCGTAAGCTGAATTAAGTAGTAATCGCCGCCCGCTGCTTCTAAAGTTCCGTTCTTTTTAAGCTGTGCCGAAACTGTTAACAAGTCAATCGGTTGCGTTTGTGTGAATAACTCGCGAATGGCGTCGTAAATGTGTCGGTGTGCATCCCGATAAAACGCGTCGGGTTGTAGCATATCAATAACCTCGTCGACACCTTTTTTGTCGATCATCATGGCGCCCAATACGGCTTCTTCAAGTTCCACGGCTTGCGGCGGAAGCTTTCCTTTCTCTAAATTAATTACCGCAGATTTCTCGGTAAATCCCGTTGCTATATTTCTGACGTTTTCCATAGTGCTAAAGTAGGTATTGCCGCGCGTTTCTGCCGGCAGAGTTATCAGCGACGAATTGTTTATAACCCGCTTTTTTTGTTGATAACGCAAAAAAAATCCGAAACGGTAAGGCTTCGGATAAGAAATGGATTTTATACGATTTTATTCCTTAAACTCGCCCATCTTGCTGTATTTGTCCATTCTCTGGGCAACAAGTTCGGCTGTTGATAAGTCTTTTAATTCGTTGTAATTTTTAAGGATGTATTGCTCCACGGTATGGAACGCCGTTTCGCGATCGAAGTGTGCGCCACCAAGCGGTTCTGGAATCACGTCGTCTACGAGTTTTTGCTTTTTCATGTCGGTCGACGTCAGTTTCAAAGCCTCAGCCGCCTGTTCTTTGTAGTCCCAACTTTTCCAAAGAATCGACGAGCACGATTCGGGTGAAATCACCGAATACCACGTATTTTCCATCATCAACACGCGGTCGCCCACGCCAATTCCCAACGCACCGCCCGAAGCACCTTCGCCAACAATTACAGCAATAATTGGTGTTTTCAAACGAATCATTTCAAAAATATTTCGTGCAATAGCCTCGCCTTGTCCGCGTTCTTCGGCTTCTAAACCGGGATAAGCACCGGGCGTATCGAT
>JAIXTU010000309.1 GCA_027483785.1 Flavobacterium sp. | reverse complement strand
GATATCATTCACGAAGGCGCCGGCCATGCACCGATCATTGCAAATCCGGAATATGCCGAGTATTTGCGCCGGTTTGGCGAAATTGGTTGCAAGGCCATTTCTTCGCACAAAGATTACGAAATGTACGAGGCGATACGTTTGCTGTCGATTTTGAAAGAAGCTGAAGATGCTTTGCCGGACGACATCGCTGCCGCGGAAAAGCGTGTCGACGAACTTCAAAATAACATGGGCGAACTTTCGGAAATGGCTCAAATTCGCAACTTACATTGGTGGACTGTGGAATACGGATTGATTGGCAGCTTAGACGATCCGAAGATTTACGGCGCGGGCTTACTGTCTTCTATAGGCGAAAGCACTTGGTGCATGACCGATGCCGTACAAAAGCTCCCCTACTCCATTGCCGCTGCACAGCAAAGTTTCGACATCACTAAACCACAACCTCAGCTTTTTGTTACACCCGATTTTGCACATTTAAGTTTAGTTTTAGAAGAATTCGCCAACAGCATGTCGTTGCGTACTGGCGGTTTAGCAGGTGTGAAAAAATTGGTAAACAGTCAGGCATTGGGTACAATCGAGTTATCGACAGGCTTGCAAGTTTCGGGTGTTTTCACAAACGTTATTGCACATGAAGGCAAACCTATTTACATTCAAACAACAGGAAAAACCGCTTTAGCATACCGCGAAAAAGAATTGGTTGGTCACGGAACTGAAACCCACAAAGACGGCTTTGGTAGTCCGATTGGAAAACTAAAAGGCATCAATTTAGCTATCGAAGATATGTCGCCACGCGATTTACGTGCCTACGACATTTACGAAGCTGAGCGCGTAGAATTGGTTTTTGAAGGCGATTTAACGGTTGAAGGCGAAATCATTACAGGAAGTAGGAACTTACAAGGTGAGATCATCGTCATTAGTTTCCGCGATTGTACGGTAAAGCACGGAGATACGGTATTGTTCCGTCCGGAATGGGGCGTTTACGATATGGCTGTAGGAAAGAAAATTGTCTCGGCATTCTCAGGACCTGCCGATGTGCGCAGCTTCGATTTGATTACGCACGTTCCTTCTTCCATAACTATAAAAGCTAAGAAATCCGAGGAACGCTCGGCTTTAGAAGCACTGTATGCGGCAGTTCGCAAACATCGAAACGGCACTGAAACAGCTAGTTTGTCTGAGATTTTACAAACCTTAGAAACACGTTTTCCTGAAGATTGGCTTTTGGCAGTCGAAATTCTTGAATTAGCACATGCTGACGAAAACGAAGCATTACAACATGCTGCACTAAAATTACTTGAAACTCGGAAGGAGAAACGTAAAGAAATTGCGCACTTGATCCGAAATGGCATTGAGTTGGCGCAGCCGCAGCCTATTTAGTTGGCAAGTTATCATTTACAAAAAATCTGATGCAGGCAGTTCTTCGCAATCATATCACAAACCGACTGGGAGCTGATGTTCCGAATTTGGAGAAGGTACTAGCCGAATTTGAGCATCTTTCCGTAAAGAGAAATGTACTTCTTTTGGAGCAAGGCAAGGTTTGTAACTATGTTTACTTTGTTGCGAAGGGGTGTTTACAAGTTTACATTTACGATAGCGATTTTAACGAAACAACGCGAGATATCGTGATTGAAGATCATTGGTGTTCGGAACTGTTAAGTTTTGGAAGTGGAAATCCTGCAACCGAAAATATTCGAACTGTAGAAGCTTGCGAACTCTTTGCCATCAACCGACAGTCGTTTCAAAAAATGATGGAAACTATTCCGCAATTTGACAAGGTGTACAAACAAATCTTGGAAGCTTCTTATGCCAATTCTGTTTACCGCATCAATACGTTTGTTTCGCTAACGGCTTTAGAGCGCATACACTGGCTCATGACACACCGGCCAACACTTATGACTCGCCTTTCGAGTAAACTGCTCGCCTCCTATTTAGGAATCAATAAAGATGTTTTCAGTCGTTTGAAAGCCAAATTATAAAACATCGACTTTTGTCATCGTTAAACGAAAACAGAAACGAGAATTTTACTTCCTAATCAGATTTAAAATTTAACGTTATGACAGAGTATTTATTATTATTTCGGAACGCCAGCAACGAGAATGGTTACTTGGCAACTTCGCAAGATATGGCCGAAGACATGCCTAAATGGCAATCGTGGATTGGTGCCATTGCCGCTCAAGGAAAATTAGTTCACACGGCTCCAATTCAGTATGAAGCCCGGCTTGTGAATTCAGAAACAGTTGTGGATGGTCCGCACAAAGAGAGTAACAGCGTTCTAGTATGCGGATATTTGATTTGTAAATCCGATGATTTGCAAGAAGTTGAAGCTTGGAGCCAAACCTGTCCGATACTTAAATATCCTGATAGTTCAGTGGAAATTCGTCCACTAATTCCTTTTCCAAATAATTAATGTTGTTATGGATAAAATACTAAACATTGGAAGATACCTCTTTCCGTTCTCGTTCTTACTTTATGCAGGATTGCACCTCGGAAAACCTGAAGTGGGAGCTGCTTTTGTGCCCGATTATTTGCCCTTTCCGCTATTCTGGAACTACTTTACGCTAGTTTGCATTCTGCTTTTTATCGGAAGTGCAGTACTCGGAAAGTACGATAAATTAGCTTATACCTTAATGGCGGTGTACGTTATCTTAATGGCTTTTTTAGTACACTTGCCGCGCGCTCTGGGTCAGGAACTTGAAATTGAGCGCATGACAGCCGATCTTGCTCGCGAGAAAGAGCTCGAAATGGTGAACTTTTTTAGAAACATCCTTGTAACGGGCGCTTTAATGGGATTCGCGAAATTTGTTGCCAAAGACAAGCGAATCGTTGGTTAAGTTGTAAATCGCATTTCATTAAAAAAACAAAGAGCGGACCAAAAATCCGCTCTTTTCATTCAGTTTGTATAAAGGAACTACTGTAACATCTAATTCACGGGAACATCGGTAAAAGTTCCGTACAAACGTGTTAATCCACCATTACCGGTTCGAAATGCCTCGTACGATCCGCTTATTTTGTTATTGGCGTTTGAAGAAATAGTCACTGTACCGGACTCCGCTACAAAAAACGGATTTTCGCCGGTGTAGGTAAACATGTTTGCACCTGAACTCGACAAAGTGTACGCCGCTGCTGAACTTCCTGACAAATTAATTTCGAACAAGGTCGAACCATCCGCTTTCTTTGCAACTAGTGTATTAAAGGCTCACATTAATTTTATGGGGAGAATGCTTAGTTTCGTATAAAAAAAGTTGTGGATTTTTCGATATTGAGTTCATTTTTACCATTTGGTTTATTGGCGCATTTTGATGTTGTAGATTT
>JAIXTU010000159.1 GCA_027483785.1 Flavobacterium sp. | reverse complement strand
TGCCCACATGTGCTCAAATAAAACGCGCGTTGATTGCTTACTTGTAAAACGATAGGTACCTTCTGCTGCGACGATATTTGTTCGAACTAAACCTTCAGTTTCTTCAATTAACTTCTTGTTGTAGTACTGATTAATGTAGCCAAAAATCCCTTGAAACTTATTGCTGAACTTCTTACTGATTTCGATATTGTAATCTGAAAAGTACTTTTTACCAAATCCAAGAATATCGGTATCATAATCTTTCGGTGGGAGTATAAAGAAATCGCCAGCCAACGCATGCCAATTCGACATATTTAAAGCTACTTTCGTTCCGTACTTACCACCAAGTAAACTGCCTTTTGCAAACTCATAAAACAAATCAATTTGTCCGCCAATTTCACCAGCTTTTACTAATGTTTGATCAGACAAAATAACATTTGGTTGCGATTGGTACACATAAATATTTGCTAAGTTGAAATGGTGCTGCTTCGTTAAACTCGGAATGAAATTCAAAATCCGATCGTTAAATACATTTCCCTTAGCAGCACGTTAGATAAAAAAAGAAAAATTCTCTAGTCTTCTAAAAGTACCGTCGATACCAAAACCTTTCGAAGCATAACCTAGATTCAACAAGGCAGCCGTTCCTTGTTTCACGAACAAGTTTTGAACCTGTCCGCTCGCTTCAACAACGCCATCAGGCGACTTATAATTATACTCTAAACCACCGTAAAACTTTCCAAAATTAAAATTGGAACGAACACCATAGCCGTTTGTAGTTCTATTAAAATTCGGATTTTCAAAACCCGTTAATTCATCTCTTCCAATGTAAGTTACTCCAAAAGAAAGTCCGGAAGATTCCCATTTCAACAAATCATCGACGGCCCATTCTAAATCCCCACCAAAAACTGTTCCTTCCGACAATTCAAAACCTGTTCTTTGTCTACCGTAAATACCTTTTATAGCAATAGAGTTTACTGGTCTGACCACTACTCGGCCACCCATCAAAGCGTTATTGATTCCAAGAGCTCGATCTTCCCAGGAGCGGTACAAAAGTCCGCTACCAAACTGTTCATAAAAGTAACCTAGAGTTGCGTCAACAAATTTGTTTTTGTATTGAACAAAATACGTTGCAACATTTGTTTGATTGTACTTCGGATTGAAGTTTAAAAGCGCTTCACTTTCGTATCCTTCTGCCTGAATTCCTGCAGTAAAATTTTTGTATTGATAATTCAATAAAAAATAGTTGTTCGATCGCAAGGGATTTTCAGGCTGAGTGACATTTAACTGTTTGTCGTTTATATAAAATTGCGCATTCGATTCAAAGCCACCAGAAATTTTATGATTAGACTGACCAACTGCAGCTGCTACAGTGCACAACGCCGCAAAAAAATTAAAATATTTAGACACAGTTTAAAGCGTTTTAAGTTTTTCAAATAGCTCCGATTCCGAGCCAGGAACATAGCCATTCTGGATATGAACAATTTGATTGTTTTTCACAACAACTGTGTACGGAATATTTACAATAGTTAGGTTTCTTTTCAAATCCTGATTCGTGTCAAGCAATACACGATAATTCCAACCTTTACCTTGAACTAAAGGTTTTACTCTTTTTACTGTCCGAGAATCGTCGGTAGAAACTGCAACTACTTCAAAATTCAAATCCGATTTGTAATCATCTTGAATTTCAGAAATGGCATCAAGCTCATTAATGCACGGAGCACACCAGGTTGCCCAAAATGAAAGAATGTAAAATTTATCTTTCTCTGAAAAATCTTTTGTGAGATTGAACTCGGAACTTTCGGTAGTTTTTAATGTTAAATCCGGTAGCTTTTGTTGCGCGTTTACGAATAATGAAACAAACAGGAGCGCAAATGTTATTTTATTCATCTTTGGTTGGTTATTTGTGGCAAATAAAGAAATATTCTACCAAATCACAACAAAATTTACTTTATTTGCGTAACTAAAATTTTTATTATGAAACGCGTTTCTCTTTTTGTGCTTACGCTACTCAGCACTAGTTTATTCATCGCTTGTAGCGAAACTAATGTTATTGAAAAGCCCATTGTTATTGACGAAACGCCCGATGCTGAACCTGTATCTGGACAATTCACTAAAAATGTTCTCATTGAAGACTATACCGGAACTTGGTGTGGCAACTGTACACGCGTGTCTTACGGCATCAAACAAGTGTTCGAACAAACCAACCGAGCTGTTGCAGTTGCTATTCACTACGGAAATGATCCATACCACTTTGAAGGAATCGATCCCTTGAAAAATTTGATCTCTCCAGACTTTGATTTAGAACTACCCGTTAGCCGATTAAATCGTTTGACGGTTTGGTCGTTTCCAGAACCGCAAAATGTACAGCAAGCAGTAAACTTAACAAGCGTTAACTGCGGACTTGGACTCAAAATGAATGCATCAAGAACTGCCACTGGATACAATTTACAAGTTGACGCGAAATTCGTTCAAAACTACGAAGGTCTAAAACTTGTAGTTTATCTTTTGGAAGACGATTTGATTTATTTCCAAAGAAATTATACCCAATTTTACAATGCTGTAAATCCGATTCCAAATTTTGAACACGATCATGTGCTGCGTGCTAGTGTAACAAACATTCTTGGAGATGCCATGGGAAGCAATACCCGCTTTGGAGAAACTTTTAGCAAAACTTTTGAAATAGCTCTGCCTGCAGACATCGAGAACCCTGAGAAGGTTAACTTCGTTGCATTTGTTGTGGGTGCAGATAATCGCGTTATCAACGTACGCCACTGCAACTTGAATGAAACGCAAGATTTTCAGGAAAATCCATAGAAAAGAGGGAAGTCGCATAGTACTACTCCCCTCCTACTAACCAATAACCAAAACAATTATGAAAAAACACTATGCTAGCATAGGGAAATTGGTCTGTCTTCTCATTATATCATTAGCGATTCCAAAGCTTCATAATTATTTACTATAAAGTACGAACTAAAAGAAAGGTTTGTTACTTTAACATCAGTTAATTCTTTTATAATTTCGATAGACTATCTTTGTACAAACAAACAACTGATGTCTTTTTTCTCTTCTGATTTCACTCTTGGAATACTCGGTGGCGGACAATTAGGTAAGATGCTACTGGCCGAAACCCGCAAATTCGATATTAAAACAGCCATTCTCGATCCTGATGCCTCAGCCCCTGGGCGACTAGCGACCAACTCTTTTTCGGTTGGAAACCTAATGGATTTTCAAACCGTTGTCGACTTTGGAAGACAAGCCGATGTGATTACAGTAGAAATTGAAGCCGTAAATACAGCGGCTTTGGCTGCGCTTGAAGCAGAAGGAAAAAAAGTATATCCGCCTTCGGCAGCCTTAAAAATCATTCAAAATAAATGTTTGCAAAAGGCGCATTATGCTGCTAACAACATTCCCACATCGCCGTTTACCAATTACGAATCGCTCAAGGATTTAATGCTCGATGTGGTTTCAGGTACGTTACGTTTGCCATTTGTATGGAAAAGTGCCGAAGCAGGATACGACGGATTTGGTGTTCAGGTGGTTCGCGAAATTAAAGATTTAGACATACTCAAAGAAGGTCCGTGTCTGGCTGAAGCCTTAGTTGATTTTCAGAATGAAATAGCGGTCATTGTTGCCCGAAACGCTAAGGGTGAAGCGGTAACTTATCCCGTGGTAGAAATGGAGTTTCATCCAACAGCTAACCAAGTTGAATACGTATTATGTCCCGCTCGAATAAACGAGCAAATAGCTGCCGATGCACGTGAACTTGCTCTAAAAGTGGCGGAGAGCTTTAATATTGTTGGCTTGTTGGCCGTCGAGTTATTTCTCACTAAAACCGGCGAAGTATTAGTTAACGAGGTCGCACCTAGACCACATAATTCCGGACATTATTCTATCGAAGCCTCCGTTTGTTCCCAATTCGAAAATCATATTCGTGCCGTTCTCAATTTACCCTTAGGCGATACTTCGAGCAAAATGGCAGCCGTAATGGTAAATCTTGTTGGCGCCGCGGGCTTTAAAGGTCAAGTTGAATATGAGAATATCGAAGACATTTTGAAAATTCCTGGCGTAACGCCACACATATACGGAAAACGTGAAACAAGACCGTTCCGAAAAATGGGACACGTAACGATTGTACACCAAGATATTGAAAAAGCACGCGAAAATGCAGCATTGGTAAAATCAACAATCTCAGTAAAAAGTATACAATGAAAACCGCTACTTGGAAAATTCGACTTCTACTGCTTTTAACCGTAATTCCGATTTTATGCGTCGCACAATCCGAAAAACTTGATATGTCGGGTTTTATTCAACTCAATAATTTTAAGTTTCTTGATTTACTCGAGGACAATCCGTCTATTGAGAAACACTACGTACTCGAAAACGGAGAAACCTACGACCAAGAGTTCTTGGATTCTGTTAAGACTTTACCAGAAAACGAAAAATTCGTACAGCGATTCTTTACCAACAAAGAGAAAACTGTAGTCTACATGCAACTCGCAAAATACACTACCGAAGACCAAGAAAGAGTCAATGATGAATTTCAAGATAAATTAAAACAAGCCAAAAAGAACAAAAATAAACTTATCGGTGAAAATCTTTCTGAGCTCGTTTTCACAGATTTTTCCGGCAATAAATATAAAATTGCCGAGCTAAAAGGAAAGGTCATTTTGCTGAATTTCTGGTTTACGAAATGCGGTTCGTGCATTAAAGAAATTCCGGATTTACATAAAATGCAAGAGAAGTTTGAAGGCAAAGACGTTTTGTTTTTTGCAGTTACTTACAACGAAGCGGCGAGAATTCAGAATTTTTTAAAGAAAGTTCCTTTTAACTTTACGCACGTTACCGACAGCCAAGCAATCATCGATCAGCTCGGTGTCACGTTCTTTCCGACGAATATTCTAATCGACAAGCAAGGTGAGGTCATTTTCTTTAGCGATTTTGATGCATTTATCGGCGGAAAAGAACTTCAAAACATCAGCAAACTTATTAGTAAGAATTTAAAAAAAGAACAATGACAGAAGTAGCGATTGTAATGGGAAGTAAAAGCGATTTACCAGTAATGCAAGCTGCCGCTGATATCTTGGATCAGTTTGGCGTTACCTATGAAATCGGCATAGTTTCGGCGCACAGAACACCTGAAAAATTGTTTGATTTTAGCACAAATGCACACAAACGCGGCATCAAAGTAATTATTGCTGGCGCAGGCGGAGCAGCACATTTGCCCGGAATGATCGCTGCTATGAGTCCGCTTCCTGTAATTGGTGTTCCGGTAAAATCTTCAAATTCTATAGATGGATGGGATTCGATACTTTCGATCTTGCAAATGCCCGGAGGCGTTCCTGTTGCAACTGTAGCGCTTAACGGCGGGAAAAATGCAGGTATTCTCGCAGCACAAATTATTGGCTCGGCTAACAAAGCTATTCAAGAAAAAGTAATTGAATACAAAGTGAAACTACGAGAAGAGGTGGAAAAAGCTTCTGAAGAACTAAAAAAATAAGGACCATCATTACTGACAGTCCTTAAAACTTGCGTTCTTACTTTGGTTTGGGGCCACAAAGCAAGAACAAAACTTGTTGTGAAAAAAATTAAAATCTGTTACAAATATAAAATTAAAACTTAAACAAAAATACACAGTTGTGTGTTTTGTCGTTAAAATACTACAAAATATCTATGTTTCTACATTCATTCGATACACTTCACGAATCCATTCCGTTTTCAAAAATCGATCACAACTTGTTTGAATCATACTTTGACAACTGTATAGACGTGGCATGGTCTGATATACAACGTATTATAGCCAATCCGGAAATTCCAAATTTTCAAAACGTGATTCGTGCTTTGGAATTTAGCGGACAATCACTCGAGCGTCTGAGTGCGTGCTTTTTTAACCTAAACAGTGCCGAAACCTCGAAAACGATTCAAATAACAGCACAAAAAGTATCACCCAAGCTTGCAAAGTTTGGAAACGATATTGCTTTGAATCCATTTCTATTTGAAAAAGTAAAATACGTCTTCGAAAATACCGCTCCCAATTCGCTTACAGCCGAAGAACACATGCTCTTGGAAAAGCGCTACAAAAGTTTTGTGCGAAACGGTGCTTTGTTATCCGAAAGCCAAAAGGAGCGACTTCGTGAAATCGACGAGCAGCTTTCTGCAACTAAACTCAAATTTGGCGAAAACATCTTAGCCGAAAATAATGCTTACCAATTAGTAGTTACTGAAAAAGAACGCTTGCAAGGTCTGCCTGAATTGGCCATACAACAAGCCCAAAATCTGGCAAAACAAAAGGGAATTGACGGCTATGTTTTTTCGCTCGATTTCCCTAGCTATTTGCCTTTTGTCACTTACGTGGAAGATCGAGAACTACGCAAAGAGATTTCCATTGCAGCCGGCAAAAAAGCCTTTCAGCAAAACGAATTCAACAACGAAGAAAATGTCAAGAAAATTGTTGCGCTACGATACGAGCGCGCGCAGTTGTTGGGTTACGAGTCGCATGCCGCTTTTGTGTTGGAAGAACGCATGGCTCAAAATCCCGATCAAGTAAAGCAGTTTCTGAATACCATTTACGACAAAGCCAGGGAAAAAGCTCGTGGCGAATTTTCTGATTTACAACAATTTGCACAAGAATCGGAATCAGCGTTGCAGCTAGAAAAATGGGACGGACCGTTTTATAGCGAAAAGCTCAAGCAGCGTCTTTTTGCGATCGACGACGAGGCTTTAAAACCCTATTTCCCATTAAATCAAGTACTGGAAGGTGCATTTTCTATTTCGCAAAAGTTGTACGGAATCACTTTCGTAGAAAATGAAACAATCGATAAATACCATCCGGATGTAAAAGTGTACGAAGTATTTTACGAAAACGGCGAATTTTGTGCGCTGCTGTACACCGATTTTCATCCACGAGCTGGAAAACGTCAAGGTGCCTGGATGACTTCGTTTAAATCACAGTGGAAAACCAACAACGAAAACAGCCGACCACATATTTCGATCGTTTTCAATTTTAGTGAAGGAACTGCCGATACGCCTGCCCTACTCACGTTCAACGAAACCACTACGCTGTTCCACGAATTCGGACACGCATTGCATGGTATGTTAGCCGACACCGTTTACCCATCGCTTTCGGGAACATCTGTGTATTGGGATTTTGTGGAATTGCCGAGCCAGATTTTTGAAAACTGGTGTTACGAAACCGAAGCGCTACAAACTTTTGCCAAGCACTGGCAAACCGGCGAAGTTATTCCGGAGCACTACATCATGAGTATTAAAGCGGCGGCCAATTTTCAAGAAGGTATGGCAACCGTTCGACAATTGAGTTTCGGATTTTTGGATATGGCGTACCATCACGATAGCCGTGGAATTGTCGAAGCCGTAAAACCCTTTGAAGCTGCAGTCTTTGAAAAAACGGCGCTTTACCCCGATGTGGCTGAAAACTGTATGAGTGTTTCGTTCGGTCATATTTTTAATGGCGGCTATTCGTCGGGCTATTACAGCTACAAATGGGCGGAAGTTTTGGATGCCGACGCTTTTGGCATTTTTAAAGAACACGGCATTTTGAATCGCGAAGTTGGCGAGCGCTTTAAAAACGAAATTTTGTCGAAAGGCGGAACCGAACATCCCATGAAATTATACAAAGCTTTCGCTGGAAGAGAACCGCGAGTTGAAGCACTTTTAGAACGCGCCGGACTTTTAAACTAATAGCATAAATGAGTAAAGCCGTTATTCGCGTGGTGTTGATTTCGTTATTGTCGAACGGATTGTTGGCAGTAATTAAATTTCTTGCGGGCGTTTACGGCGATAGTTACGCACTTTTGGCTGATGCAACCGAATCGGCAGCCGACTTTTTTGCGTCGTTTGTCTTGTATTTCGGATTTATTTACAGCCATAAGCCTGCAGACAAATATCATCCTTACGGGCACGGTCGGTTAGAGCCGTTAGTTACTTTTATCGTAGTTGCTTTTTTAATTTGCTCGGCATCGCTTATTGTGTATAAAAGTATTGTGCACATTATTACGCCGCACAAAACGCCTGCACCTTTTACGTTACTGGTTTTGGGTGTTTTAATTATTTGGAAAGAAATTTTGTTTCGAATTGTGATGAATCGGGCCAAGAAATCGAATAATACGGCGCTCATGGCAGAAGCGTGGCATCATCGAAGCGATGCATTAACGTCGGTAGCAGCATTTATTGGAATTTCGATTGCACTTTTCTTTGGTAAAGGATACGAGTCGGCCGACGATTGGGC
>JAIXTU010000266.1 GCA_027483785.1 Flavobacterium sp. | reverse complement strand
TTCCCGCTATTCGTTGCAAGTCCGCAGTACAAATGCCGTTTTGGCAATGCCCTTTTTGTGGCTTCTTTCAGTCGCCCAAAAAAGGCAGCCCAAACAGGCATTTGTCCTTTACGGGCTTTCCACTGCTATCGGGGCTGCGGGGAGACGTTACTGAAGAATGGTTGGGAATATTTTTTAAGGTAAAGATTTCAAATCCGCGCTATCGAATGTAAAATGGCACACCAATTCGAAGCTAGTAAACAATAAAAACAGTAATCGTACATTGGTAAACAAAAAGCGTGGAAAATAGTGCTATTTTTGTCTTAACTTGACTTTTTCACTCAAGTGTTTTTAACTTAAAAGCGATATGGAAGCGATCAGACAGTTTATAGATGTTAAAGATAATTCATTTCAAGTAACGCTGCCAGATGGTTTTAGAGCTAGCAGAGTTGAAGTAATTATTTTGCCTATTTCGGAAAATGCATCGGAAATTTCGGAACAGACTAAGAAAATGCTAGACGATCGGCTAGAATCCTATCGCAACAATCCTTCTGCTGTTTTTGATTTAGACCAAATGGTTGCAGAGTTAAACAATGAGCTATAAAGTTGTTTACATAGCACTTGCAAAAGACGATTTTAAAAAAGCAGTTTCGTATTACAAGGCAATCTCATCAAAACTCGCAAATGATTTTATTGCACGTGTTGGCGAAGCAGAAAAATACCTTTCGATGAATCCTTATGGTAACGATATTATGTACAAGGAGGTTAGAATGCACAACTTACATCAATTTCCTTATCATATGCATTACAAAATTTTAGAAGACCAAAAACAAATTATTGTTCTAGCTATTGCTTTTTCTAAACGCAACAATTTAGACTTTTCAAATAGATAACTAGACTACTGGGACTATATAAATGCCCAAATTTTAGTACACTGTGAGCATACCAAAGGGGTCGTAGTCTTTAAAAGCAAGAACATCGGGGTTAATTTTTGACACCTACCTTTTCAATTGCCTTGGTATAAATTTTATTGGTTTCCAAATGTCACCATCTTGGGTTTCAAAGTATTCTATTTTACACTTTCTAAAAGCTATTGTTTTAAAATCAGATTCATCACATTTTTGAATGTCTATAATAATCAGGGAATCTTTTTCAACATCAATATGGCTCATTTTAATATCGTGACTAATACAAAAACCGTTAATTGAAAATTGATACTCATTCTTTTCGTTTTTATGCAAACCTACACTAATAGTTCCTTTTTTATCCTTTGAATCATAATCAAAACCTATTGAGTGTTCACATTTTTCATATGACATCAGTGACTTTTCAGTGACTTTTTTGAATATGTTGTAGCAATCAATCAATGCTAAAGTATCAGTGTTTCCTGATTCATTCTGAAATATAAAATCCCCTTTCATTTGAATGCTATCAATAGCATTTAATTCAATAGGTTTAAGAATGCATCTTGTTTGTCTTAAACAAGATACAAACACCGTAACGCCAATCAAAAGCGCAATTATAAATCTAATTTTCATTTAGGCAGCTATTTATTTGTGTCCTGTACTACTGCTGATTTTTCAAAACCTGCTTGATTTAAACTACTATCAATATATTGTTGTTCGGTTTGATTAGGAAATAAATGTTTGTTAGCGTTATAATGTTTCCTATAGCCACTTATTAAATTATCTCTATACTCTTTCCTTTTTTGAACTTCAGATTTAAGTTTTGGTTCCCAAACTGCAACGTTTGCATTTGCAGGACCTACGTGATCAGCATCTAACCCCCCGAGCTGGTCATCATAAAAAATTGTAATATCAGCATTTTTCACATTATTATTTTCGCGCATTTTAGATTCAGAAGCAATTGCTTGAATTAAATCCCCTATTGCGCTAATAGCAATTAAATTAACATCCCCGTTTACTGACGTTATATCAGCTTGCATTGGAGTATTTAACGCTACAATATTTATTTCATTAGCTTGGATATTATGATCTTTCACTAAGATGTTTGCTGCCTCAATTGCTACATTACCGCCGTGACTATGTCCAATTAAAGAAATGGGCTCTCCTGGTTTTCTGTTTTTCAAAACATGCTCAACTAACTGTTCTGCTGCATGATGTCTACCATTGTCTGAATTCTCTCCCGTCCATTTAAAATCAGTATTTACAGTTTTATTTCCAAGAATAGGTTTTAATTTTTTAACTACATTCTGATTTTTATTAAACATATGTGTTCCAAAATCAAAACCGTAAGGAGCTATTACTGTGCCATGAATAAAAAATGCTTCTAGACCTTCTAATTCAATGGCATCCATCACCCTATTCTCACTAAACGCGTAAGTCGAATTATACGGATAATCCTTAAACAACGGATCCACCGCAAAAAATCTACCCACTCTCGGGTCGTGCATTCTAAAGGTGTAGTTTAGGGAGTTTCCTTCGCCTTTTACCTCATCGTCTTGTTCTTGGCCTTGGAAACCATACCTATAATTCCCCGTTTCATCGTGCCTGTTCGGTATGAGCATGCCAAAGGGGTCGTAGTCAGTATATGCAAGAACGTCGGGGTTGCGCTAAGGTATATTTTTTTGTGAAACGTAACGGGAGGGTTTTCTAAATCTAACAATTTGGCTCGCCCGCGCCGGCACGTATTGCCCCATGCTACGAAATTAAAAAATACCAAAGAAGATTGCTAATTTAAGTTGCTAAAAATCATCTCAAAATGAGGTTGTTATATGACGGTTTGCTTTTTATTTCGGAGATTAGTAGTTTCCTAAGTACGGGCTGGCGGAAACGGGCCGATGGCAAATAACTTAGGCAACAGTCTGGTTAAGCTTTTCGGTTTCTTAGGCAGCATTTCCCCCTTTCATTACAAACATCTCCCCATCAAACCATCCCAAACATCCTTCCCTAAACCAACGAAATCGCAAACCGATCTACAATACTCGAAAACGGAATCACAAACGAACAACGTTCCGCATCGCCACCCACAACAATTCCTATAGGTGTGCCGCCTGGCGTGAAAACAAGCGAACCCGAATCGCCTTTCTTGGAAAAAGGTTCCGTACTTATGCCGTGAACCAGCAGCATCCCGTCGAGGTCTTTATAATCGGGTTCGTCAGCAGTGCCGTAGTTCAAGGTAATAGGTTTGTCGACTTCCGCAAGCCGACCGTAAATTTTCTTGTAACCGCGCGTTCGACTGATTATACAAACCTCTTGGTAATTCTCGAAATTTTCAGCATCCAAGTAAACCGGCTGCGCACTTATTTTCAAATGGTTCGGAAAAAGCGATTCAAATTGGATCTTATCCGAAATCTGTACCAACGCAATATCCATTGTATCCGATTTCTCGGCTTCCAATATTGTTCCCACAATCGTCGAATCGGTCGTGATTACTTTATCAAATCCATCCGCAGTCGAAAACGAATTCCAGCTTTGCGCCGGATGTTTAACGCTGTGGTAACAGGTAATAAAAGCAAACGTATCGCCTTTTTTACAAAAGCAGCCCGCACTTCCAAACTCGGAAACTGGCATATCGGCGTTTTTTACGCCCGCCGACGGACTAAAGATTCCATGCAATTCGGCTTCCGATTTCTCAGTTCGAACCCGGTATGCAATTCCTTCCAAATCCTCATGAGCAAATTTGAGTTTTTCTGGAAGATCGTGTAGCGATGCGCGTAAGTAAAACGTTATGAGTCTGCGCTGATGGTCGGTCTCGCTATACGACACTTCGGTTTTACTTTTTACAAAGGCGTTAATCTCTTTGTTGATGAGCTTAATTTTAGACGGCTCGCCAACAAATTCCGCAGAAGCAATTGGTTTTGAAGCAACAACGGTTTCGGTGCGCGGCCCAAGATCGGCTTCGCTGTCTGTTGCAATTTCCTTTTTGTAATTGTTTAACTGGTTGAGGCGCAAATTGCCGATGTTCGAAATAAAAGTGGCGAAGGCATCGTCGTGTGTCGGATATTTGAGATATTTCCCCGAAAGGGAAAAGAAATGTTGTCCTTCGATAAGCAGGAGCTCGGCCGTATGCTTGTAGCTGATCCACTTTTCCCGAAATTTATACGACTGCCGCAACGCATTGCCAATGGCCAGAAGTACACTACAAACAGTTGCTAAACCCAAGTACTTGTCGTCTTCCTTACCAGCGCCGGTTGAAAAGTTAATGAGTACCGGAACTAAGGCGCTGAGTATGATCACTATAACATTCGACCAGTCGTTGGCGCGTAAATTCCGGTTGGCAAGTGTTTCCATTAACCGAACGCTAACGATAAAATCGGTTTGAATTTGTTTGCGCCTTATCTCGCTTATCGGTAACGTTACAAGTGCTTCTTCATAACCGGTAATGCGCTGATTGAGTAATTGGTCAAGATTCCGATTCATAATAGGGAAGTGTAGAGCAACATCGACAAATATAAACAGTAACAACTTGTCGATTAGCAAATTGATGTAACAATACTACTCAATTTCTCACAGAAATACTACGCTCAAAATCGGTAATTTAAATTGGTTGTGGAATACGGGCTTCCATTGTAAGATGTAACGCTAAGTTTTCTAACCAACCACCTGCCGCTGCGCATCTAAACTCTCATCGTGCTGCGACAAATCCAGTCCAATTTTCTCAGATTGTTCGCTTACACGAAGCGGAATTATAGCGTTTGTAATGCGATACAAAGCCAACGAACCTAGAAAAGTAAACGCTGCAACCAAGCCCAACGCCGCCATGTGGTGCGCAAAAACGCCCCAGCCGCCGTGCAATAAACTAGCCGATTCGCCCTGCGCAAATACAGCGGTAAGTATCATGCCCATGATGCCGCCTACGCCGTGGCAAGCAAAAACATCTAAAGTGTCGTCTATGCGTTTCATCACCGGCCAATACAAGATCGAGTTCGATACAATTGCCGTGATAAATCCAAAAAACATACTTTCAGGAATGCTCACAAATCCAGCCGCGGGCGTAATAGCCACCAAACCAACTACGGCACCAATACAAGCGCCCAAAGCCGAAACTTTTCTGCCAAACAACCGATCGTAAAAAACCCAAGTCATCATCGCTGCGGCCGATGCAGTTATCGTAGTCCCAAATGCCATAACAGCCGTTCCGTTTGCAGCCAAAGCCGAACCCGCATTAAAGCCAAACCAGCCAAACCAAAGCATGCCCGTTCCTAAAATTACAAACGGAATATTTGTCGGTATGTGTAAACTGTCTTTGCGTTTTCCCAAAACCAAAACGCCCGCAAGCGCAGCAAATCCGGCGCTCATGTGTACAACGGTTCCGCCGGCAAAATCTTTTACGCCAAAAAAGCTGCCCAACAAGCCCGTCGGATACCAAACCATGTGACACAAAGGCGCGTAAATAAGCAAAGTAAACAAGCAAATAAAGAGCAAATACGAGATAAAACGCACGCGCTCAGCAAACGAACCGGTTATAATAGCAGGCGTAATTACCGCAAATTTCATCTGAAAGAGCGCAAAAAGCATAAACGGTATCGTCGAAGCCATTTTGCTGTGCGGCAATATACTCACGTGGTCAAAGAAGGCGTAGGTAAACGGATTTCCAACAACGCTGTAAAATTTCCCCGAAATCTCAAAGCCCAAAGGTTCGCCAAATGCCAACGAAAAAGCGCAAATCACCCACAGTAAACTCACTACACCTAAGCAAACAAAACTTTGCAGCATCGTACTAATGATATTCTTCTTACCAACCATTCCGCCATAAAAAAACGACAAACCAGGCGTCATCAATAAAACCAGGCACGAGGCGGTAAGCAACCAAGCAACGTCGGCAAACGATACGGCTTCTTCCGTCAAAAAGTTGTTGCGAATGGCCGATGGATCCGATTTCCAAAATAAACCAACTAAACTAAACAAACTGATTAGCGAAAACGAAACAATCCATCTTTTTTCAATTTTTCTCATCACAACCCTATTTTTATACGGGTCAAATCTAAAAAAGTTATTTCATAATTCAAACAAACCCTATTTTTGGAGGGGATTAATTTTTAAAACTGATTTTTTGAAGCTATTCCCGCTTTCCCTCCAAGTCCGCTTTTTCGCCGCCGTTTTTTAATGGCTTTACTCTCGGCTTCCGTTCGTCGCCGTCGCAAAGCCTTAAAAAATCGCCACTCAAAATGCGGGCTTTCCGTCCAATCGGGGCTAAGAACGAACCGTTCAGCGATTTTCTACCTATAAAAGTGTGTGCGTTTGCGAAAAATTTTACTTTTACCCGTTGGTACACTAAAAATGGATTTTGAAAGTTTATATCTCAAAGAAAAGTTACGTGAAGGCATATACTAGAGGTTTGTCGGTTTTAGCCTTAACTGTTTTTATCGTTGCTTGTTCAACGCGAAAAGACAAGTTTATAAATCGGCAATTTCAGGCACTCAATACCAAATATAACGCGCTTTACAACGGCGAATTAGCTTTAGACAAAGGTCTCGAAGAAGTCAAACAAAAATACCAAGACAATTATTGGGATATTCTTCCAATCGAACGCATGCAAGGTGATGTGGCCGCCAGCGAGTCCGATAAAACCAAACCAAAAAATACCAACTTCGAACGCGCCGAACTTAAAGCTACCAAAGCCATTCAAAAACGCTCGATGAACATCGAAGGCAAAGAGCGCAACCCGCAAATCGACGAAGCGCACCTCATGCTCGGACAAGCACGCTATTACGACCAACGCTACATTCCGGCTCTCGAAGCCTTTAACTACATTTTGTACAAATATCCCGAAAGCGACAAAATTTATATCGCAAAAATCTGGCGCGAACGCACCAACATGCGACTTGGAAACGATGCACTCGCCGTTAAAAATCTAAAACAGCTCTTATCCGAAATCAAATTTAAAGATCAAGTATATGCCGACGCTAATGCTACGATCGCGCAAGCTTTCGTAAACCTAAATCAAATTGATAGCGCAACCGTGCGTTTGGCAAAAGCCATCGAGTTTTCTAAAAACAACGAAGAAAAAGCGCGCTACCACTTTATTTTAGGTCAGTTGTATGAACGTCAAGGTAAACCCGAATTGGCGGCAAACGAGTTCAAAACGGTAATCGACATGAAACGAAAATCGCCACGTGTGTACATCGTTCAAGCCGAAGCGAAACTCGCCCAGCAATTCGATTATAAGTCGGGCGATACAATTGCGTTCATCAAACATATGGATGCCTTGATAAAAGATCGCGAAAACCGACCCTTTCTCGATGTTTTGTACCACCAAAAAGCACTTTTTTACACCAAGCGCAAAAAGTACAAACCCGCAATCGAAAATTACAACAAGTCGCTGCAAATTGAATCTACCGACGATTATCTAGTGGCCAGCAACTACCGTAATCTGGCAGGCATATACTTCGACTCAGCGAAATATCAAACCGCAGGTCAGTATTACGACAGTACCTTAACAAAACTAAAGCCCAGAACACGCGAGTACAAAGCCATCGAGAAAAAACGCAATAATCTTGACGATGTCATTAAATACGAAGGTATTGCGCAGCGAAACGACAGTATTTTAAATGTAGCCGCACTTTCGCCTTCCGACAGAAAAGAATTCTACGAAACATACATCGAAAAACTTAAAAAATCCGACGCCGAAAAAGCGAAGAAAGAAAAAGAAGCAGCCGAGAAAGCCGCACGCTTAGCCGCACGAGACGGAGATAATTCCGACGACACAGCTTCCGAAGTTCGTGCTGAATTACGACGCAACGATGCTTCGGGCCAAAACCTAAAAGACGTTTCCGACAACAAAGGCGCGTCGTCTGAAAAACGACCGAGATCAGCTGCTGGAGTAAGTACAGGAGGCAAAGACGGATTCTATTTCTACAATACCGTAAATGTTTCCCAAGGGAAAATCGATTTTAAAAAGATATGGGGGAACAGAACTTTGCGAGACAACTGGCGTTTAACGTCGCTCACGCAAAACAAATCGGAAATCGAAAAAGTTGATAAAAAGTCGGATTCGGTTAGCGAAAAAATCAAGGAAAAAGAAGTTGAAAAGCCACAATATACCGCCGATTTTTATTTAAAAGGCGTTCCTACTTCTAAAACGATGCTCGACAGTTTGGCCAAAGAACGCAATTTTGCCTATTTTCAATTAGGAGCTATTTACAAAGACAAATTCAAAGAATATCAGCTTTCGGCAGATAAATACGAGAGTTTACTCAAACAAAATCCGGAAGAACGCTACATTTTACCAGCGCTTTACAATCTGTACAAAGATTATATGGAAATTAATCCATCAAAAGCACAAGCCATTAAAGACCGCATTATTGCTAGTTATCCCAACAGCAGATATGCGCAAATTCTTCAAAATCCGGAATCAGCTACAGGAAACGAAGCCATGACGGGCGAGGAAGTGTATAACGAACTTTACCAGCAGCTCAGCAACGGCGATTACATTCGTTTGGCGCCAAAGATAGATGCAGCGATTTCGCAATTTACAGGCGAAGAAATCATTCCGAAGCTCGAGTTATTAAAGGCAACCAATGCCGGAAAACTCAACGGAGTTACAGCGTACAAAGCTGGGTTGAATTTCGTAGCACTCAACTTTCCAACAACAGGCGAGGGCAAAGAAGCCGAAGAATTATTGCGTGCCGACATTCCGATCTTGGAAGATATGGAATACGATGATTTTAAGCCAACGACCTACAAAATTTTATACAAAGTCGACGATCCCGAGGCCGAGTCGGTTAAAGCAGTTCGAACGATTTTAGAGACATTTGTAAAAGAACGAACCACAGACGCATTAAAGCTATCTATTGATATTTACACAACAACCTCGTATTTTCTGGTGCTTCACAATTTTGAAAATGAAACAGCAGCAAAAGATGTTGCAACGATTTTAAAAGAGTACAAAGACTATCAGATCAAATTACCAGCCACGGTAATGTCGTCGGAGAATTATAAGGTAACCCAAGTAAAAAAGAACTTCGAAACGTATCACTTGCCTAGACAGCCACGAGTGAAAAAGCCCGTGGTTATTAAACCTAAGCCTGAAGAGAAAAAAGCAGCGGCTGCTGCGCCAAAACCTAAGCAAGCCAAGCCGCAAACTAATCCGAGACAAAATCCGGGTATGCCTCCAGGTTTGGGTAACGCACCTAATCAAAAGCAAGCCGACAAAGGTTCTCGCAGTCTGAGTCCAACCCCCGACATGGGTAACGATCCCGCGGGTGGTGAGGGAGCTCCAAAAACCGAAAAGACTAGAAAGCCTTGATGCCAAAAAAGCCTCAAAACGAACCAAATAAGTGGTTGTTGCTGTCAACCATGGGAATCGAGATGTTTGTGTGGATTTTTGCAGGACATAAGTTAGGTGAGTATGTAAACAAGCAAAATCCGGAGAGTCCGGCCGACTATCACGTAATTTTCTTATTAATAGGAATAACACTTGCATTTTATTCGGTTTTCAGAAAATTGAAAGATTTAAACAGCTGATGAAGGCACTTCTATTTAAATCAATGGGCATTGCTATTCTTTTAACTGCAACTGCCTGGAGTGCAATAATGGGGTATCACAATGTGGTTTTTGCAGAAGTGGAAATGGTTGCTTGGCAGTATCTGGCTTTTTTTGCTTTAGGCGCAGCAATTTGTATGAGCATCGTTTTATGGGTATCTCAAAAAAATTTTGATCAAACGGGCATGAGTTTTCTGGCAGTAACCACAGTTAAAATGATTCCCGCTTTTGTAGTAATAAAATTCGCACGGGAGGAGATAAATGAAACCCTTGCTATTCAAATGGGTTACAGCGGGTTTCTTTTATTTTTGGCAATTGAGGTTTATTTTACTTACCGATTATTGAACAATAAACAAAAAAAAGACTGAAAGCTTACTTTATCAGCACAAAAAATAATTTTTAAAGCGTTTGTCGTTCTAATAAATAATGTACCTTTGCGCCAAATTTGAGAACCCTTAAAATTTGTTCCAAAACGTATGGTTATTTTTAAAAAACCAATCCTATCAGTTTTATTAGCAATAGCTTGCAGCTTCACTGCCGTGGCTACAACTGTTAACGATACTATTAAAGCAAGTGAAGCCAATCACATCGAGGCTCAAGAAGCACATGCTGCAAAAGGTGAACATCATGAAAGCGGCGATATCAAATCAGAAATCAAAGCGCACATCAATCACCACGTTCTAGATTCACATGACTTCACTTTGTTTTCAGACGATGAAGCTGGGACGCATTTCGGTTTTCCTTTGCCGGTGATATTGTGGGATAATGGGGTTCATATCTTTTCTTCTGCAAAATTTGATCACGGACATGCTGTTGCTGAATCGAACGGAAACTACTACGCGATTGGTCATCACGACGGAAAAATTTACAAAACGGATGCGTCTGGAACATTAAACGAAGATGCAAAAGGGCATATTACAAATGTGCGACCACTCGACTTTTCAATAACTAAAAGCGTTTTGTCGATCATATTTGTAGCATTGCTAATGTTTTTGCTATTTAGATCTTTGGCAAAGTCGTACGCTAAAAACGGCGGAGTTGCTGCTGGTGCGGGTAGAATTTTCGAGCCATTAGTGGTTTATGTTCGCGACGAAATTGCGATTCCAAATATTGGTCATAAGCATCACCGAAAATACATGGGTTATTTGTTAACCATATTTTTCTTTATTCTTTTCTTGAACTTATTTGGTTTAACGCCGCTGGGAGTCAACGTAACAGGAAACATAACTATTACTTTTTCATTGGCAATTCTAACATTCCTTATCACTAATCTTACAGCAAACAAATATTATTGGGGACACATTTTTTGGATGCCTGGCGTGCCTTACCCAATGCGCATCATATTGGCGCCGATCGAATTGTTAGGTGTGGTTATTAAGCCGTTTTCTTTAATGATCCGACTTTATGCGAACATCTTTGCAGGTCACATTGTATTGATGTCGATCATCGGATTAATGTTTATTTTCAAAAGTTGGATCGGAAGTTCGCTCTCGTTGGCTCTAGCTTTTGTGCTGTCTATTCTTGAAATTTTGGTTGCCTTTCTACAAGCATATATCTTCACCATGTTGTCTGCTCTTTATTTCGGAGCAGCAGTAGAAGAACATCATCACGAGGAAGGTCACCACTAATAATTTGAACGTTTAATTTTAATATACATTTTATGCAAATTCCAACTATTGTAGGAGCAGGTTTGATCGTTATCGGTGCTGGTTTAGGTATTGGTAAAATTGGTGGGTCGGCTATGGATGCTATCGCTCGTCAGCCTGAAGCTTCA
>JAIXTU010000223.1 GCA_027483785.1 Flavobacterium sp. | reverse complement strand
GGACTTTGGGATACTGCCCTTGAGGCAATCCGTGCAAGTAAGTTAGTTTTGAATTAGGCTTAATCTTTGATTTTTATGTTGATTTTTGGTTAATTAATAGTCTAAAAAACAACTACTTATACGAAGTAATATTGCAATATTACAAATGAAAAAATGTAAATGCTAGTAACTCTGTAAAAACTAATTTTTTAAAGAAGGACTTTTCCGTTTCAGACGTGTGGATGCCTACGGACTTTGGGATACTGCCCTTGAGGCAATTCGTGCAAGTAAGTTAGTTTTGAATTAGGCTTAACCTTTGATTTTTATGTCGATTTTCGGTTCATTAATAGTCTAAAAAACAACTACTTATACGAGGTAATATTGCAATATTACAAATAATAAAATGTAAAGGCGAAAAACTAAAGGAAGCCATTTTTTTGGCAACGATTTTCCTGCGTTAAGGACAGCAGCGGCATCCCCACAAATGGCTTCTGGCATCGGCTGGGGATTTTTGGGATACAGCGAATGGCCTGACCCGCGCTTTTTTGCGGGAGTGCCCTAAGGCCGACTGGAAAAAAGTGTGGGGAACGCCCAAAAAAAATTAGATTTTATTAAAATCAGTCTCTGGATCGAGTTCTACAGCGCTTTGCTGCGGTGTGAACCAACGTGCAGTGAGCTTTCCTTTAAGAACGATTTTTTCGCCGGAAACTTCGAGCCAGCTGCCTTCTCGGAGTCCGAGTACAGGTGTTTCGTTAAAAGCATGATACTCTTGAATTCGCGTTTCACGGGTTTCGCCCATGTGCTTTGATTGCGCGTCGGCATCCAAAAAATGCGGATTTAAATTGAAAGGCAAAACACCTAAAGTTTGGAAAGAAGGCGGCATTACGATGGGCATATCGTTTGTGGTTTGCATGGTTTGACCGCAAATATTCGAACCTGCCGAGCAACCTAAATACGGCGTTCCTCGATTGATAGCAGCTAAAAGTGTAGGAAACAAGTTGCGTTCGTGCATTTCTTTAACCAAAACAAAGGTATTTCCGCCGCCGGTGAAAATAGCTTGCGCATGGGTAAGCGCTGTTGCGGCATCATCAAAAGTATGTAAACCCACAACTTCTATGTGCAATTTCGCGAAAGCGCCCGCAACTTTTTCAGTGTAAGCATCGTAAGAGATTCCACCGGGTCTTGCAAATGGAATAAAAACGATTTTTGTAACGCCCTGAAAATTAGATTTCAACGTTTCGGTTAGGTATTCTAAATAAGCGGTTCCGTGCAGTGTTGAGGTGCTTGCGATGATGAGTTTGCGCATAAAAGAAGTTTTCGGCAAATTAACACAACTTTATAGTACCACGCTGAAAACGGAATCGGTATACGTTTAAATTTGATTTTTATATGAAGTTTCGTTCGATTTTCAGTTTTATTTTTTTGTTAACCGCGTCTGCTCAGGCGCAAATGTTGAACGGCACCGTGAAGTCGGTTAACGGAACCTTGCCGCGTGTGATTGTTTTAAACTTGAGCACTGAACAAGAAACCCGAACCGATGAGCTCGGCCGATTTAGTATTGCTGCTTCGGAAGACGACTTGATTTTGTTTGAGAAAACAGGTTACGTGAAAGCGCGACATCTAATTGAGAAAGCTGATTTTTCGAGGAACTTTAGTCTTCTCATGGAAGAAAAGCCTGAAGAATTGCAGGAAGTAATCGTGTATACACAATCGTATGATTTGGTGAAGATGGGCATTTTACAGAAGCAACCTAAGCGATTAACAGTTGCCGAACGACGGTTGTATACGGCACAATCGACAACGATAGATGGATTAATTAATGCGATATCGGGTCGTACTAAAATGTTGAAACGCGCTCTAAAACATGAGCGTTATGAACGCAATTATGAGAAGTTGAATCGCATGTTTGAAGAGACCTATTTTACGGAATCTTTAAAAATTCCGAAAGACGATGTAGCAAGATTTTTGTATTACGCAGCTGAAAATCAGAAATTCACGGTTGTTCTTTCGAGTGGCAATCGATTTCAAATTATGTTTGCCTTAAGTGAATTAGCCACCGAATTTAAAAAGTTTTAGATGATACGCCTGTTGTTGTTTTGTCTTTGTATGACTACGGTAATGGCGCAGCGTAGTATTTTAAATGGTACGGTTGCGATTTCCGGTTATACTACATCGGCGGTTTTTGTGCAGAACGCTACGACCGAGCAGGAGACCCAAGTAGCAGAGAATGGAAGTTTTGAAATTTTGTGCCAAGCCGACGATTTGTTGTTGTTTTATGGCGATGGAATCGATTTTTTTCGCGTGTTGGTCGAAGAAAATCATCTAAAATCAAGTTTGCGAGTAACGCTAACAGCCAAAGCAATTCCGCTCGAGGAAGTTCAAATTGCCAATTACGACGATGTAATGACAGGAATCATTCGCTATAAACCTAAGAGATACACCGTTGCTGAACGGCGGTTTAAACGCATCGCTAGTTTGGATCCCACTGTGGGATTAGGGCCGGGAATAGGTGGTGTTTCATTTAGTTTAGATCCAATCATGAATAAACTCAATGGCGGAATTCGAAAGTACAAACGAGCGCTCGATGCCGAAAAAGCTGAAATTGCTCGACAGCATGTCTTTGATAAATTCGATTCAGAGGAGTTAGCTATAAGATTAAAAATTGATAAGCAGCAAGTTGAAGCTATGGTGCGCTTTGCCGCAGAGGAGCCTGAATTCCAAAAAATAGCCAAAGAAGCAACAGAGTCGGCACTTTTGTTTCAACTTTCTCGCTATTGGGTGATTTATCAAGAACATCTCAAAAAGTAAAGAACCCCGAAAGGCATAAATTGCTGCCACAGAATCCGTATTTTTGACCTATGAAAAAGTGCTTTGTATTGTTTTTACTGATGGCTACTGCGGTGGCTTCCGCCGAAAGGCCCGCACACAAATTCTACGTGTCGCTTTACAAAGTAATTCACAATGCTAAAGCCGCTCAATTTGAAATTACGGGTCGCATTTTCATAGATGATTTAAACGAAGCGTTAACCGCATTTGCCAAACGCAAAACGTATCTAGGCGACAACAAACACACAGCTGCCGACGAATTGGCTTTGGAAAGTTACTTACAAAAGAAATTTACTTTTTTGATAAACGGCAAACAACAGCCGTTAGAATATTTGAAATTTGAACGTGAAGACAACACCATCATCGTTTACCTTCGGGTGAAGTTTAAAGGAAAAGCAAATCGCATTCAGATCTCAAACCCATGTATAACAGAAGTTTACGAAGAACAACAAAATATAATTCAGCTTCAATGGAATGATACTAAAAAGAGCGTCATTCTAACAGCTAGCGAACCCACATTTACCTATCCGAGTTTATGAGATACCACTTAAAAATTTCAACAGTTGCACTTTTAGTCAGCGGATTTATAGCTGCGCAGGAAACGCCACGTGTACCAGCAGCTGGGCACACCGATACCAGTAAATTCCGTCAGATGTACGATTTATTGGCAACACCAAACATGTACCGAACAGCTTCTGGCGCGCCCGGACCTGCCTACTATCAGCAAAAAGCCGATTATAAAATGTCGATTGAACTCGACGATAAAAACCAAAAGGTGTACGGCGAGGAAACTGTTACTTACACCAATAACGCAGGTGAGTCTTTGGAATATTTGTGGATGCAACTCGATCAAAATCAGCAGGCACGCAATTCGCAAACACCTTTAGCCGATTCGCAAAGAATGGAAACTTCGATGGCCGCTGCAGGATTTTCGCGTCGGTTTATGGAAGAGAAATTCGACGGTGGTTTTCGAATCGAAAATGTAACCGATACCAAAGGAAAAGCGCTGCCATACACAATCAATTACACTATGATGCGCATCGATTTGCCAAAACCGTTGAAAAAAGGGGAATCGTTTAGTTTTAAAGTAAAGTGGTGGTATAACATCAACAATTATCAACTCGATGGCGGACGTTCGGGTTACGAAGCCTTTCCAGACGGCAATAAACTCTATGTTTTGGCGCAATTCTTTCCGCGTATGGCTGTGTATAGCGACGTCGAAGGTTGGCAAAACATGCAATTTTGGGGATCGGGCGAGTTTGCTTTGCCTTTCGGCGATTACGAAGTAGCGATTACCGTTCCAGCCGATCACATTATGGAAGCGACAGGCGAATTACAGAATCGTTCCGAAGTTTTTACCGCCGAACAACTCAAACGTTACCAGCTGGCCGAAAAAACATTCGATAAACCAGTTGTTGTAGTGACGCAAGAAGAAGCAATGGCAGCTGAAAAAAGATTTAGCAACCAAAAGAAAACGTGGCGCTTTAAAGCTACCAACG
>JAIXTU010000139.1 GCA_027483785.1 Flavobacterium sp. | reverse complement strand
CGTTTGAAAAGGCGCGAATTCGGCTTTGTGATTTTCCATTTGTAATATTGCAATATTACCTCACGTAAATTATTTGTAAATCAATATTTTAGATTAATTTTCAATCAAAAAATTTCTCTGTATTTCTACCTTAAATTATTTAACGTATACTTTTTAATTTGGGCGTTTTATTCCGCAAGAGCACGAAATTAATTACCGAGACAGCGCATGAAGATTTAAGCGCCGTCAATCGCTTGAAAAGGCGCGAATTCGGCTTTGTGATTTTCCATTTGTAATATTGCAATATTACCTCGCGTAAATTATATGTAAATCAAATTTTTACGTAATTTTTTTCACCACAAAACAATACTGATTTACATCGACATTAACTCTAACGTATTATTTTTAATTTGGGCGTTTCGGCGGCTCGTTCACTGGAAATATGCGATAAGCCGCCGCCGGTTGCTTGCTGCAATAAAAACGCCAAATCGCTTTTCGGCTAAGCAGCAAACGGGCTTCCGCTGGTCGCCGTTTAAAAGCGGGCAAACAAATTCGTTCCATAAAAAAGTATGAGAAAGCAAGTAGTTACGCCAAGCCTCAATAGCGCTTTGGCGTTTTTATTTTCGCGCCGCCACCTAACGCGAAAATCGTTACCGGCGTTCGTTACCGAGCATAAAAAAACCCGGCGATTGGCCGGGCGTGCAATTATTTTTCTTTGTTAACCTTGGTAATGTACTTTTCCAAAGCCATAGTCATCGATGGTGCTTCGGGCGATGGTGCCATAATGTCGACACGCAAACCGTGGTCCAATGCTTCTTTTTGGGTAGTCGATCCGAAAACGGCAATGCGCGTATTGTTTTGTTCGAAATCCGGGAAATTCTTAAACAACGATTTAATTCCCGTCGGACTAAAAAACGCGAGTACATCGTAGTAAACATCTGCCAAATCCGACAAATCGCTCATCACTGTTTTATAGAATGTGGCTTGTGTCCAATCTACTTTCAAGCTATTCAAAACTTGAGGCGCATCGGCATTTAACTGATCTGACGCAGGTAACAAGAATTTCTCGTCTTTGTATTTTTTAATTAAAGGCGACATGTCTACAAAATCCTTCTGACCCACATAAATTTTGCGCTTTCGGTACACCACATACTTCTGTAAGTAGTAAGCAATGGCTTCCGACTGGCAGAAATACTTGAGCGTTTCCGGAATTTTATATCGCATTTCTTCGGCAACACGGAAAAAGTGATCTACCGAATTTTTACTCGTCAAAATGATCGCTGTGTAATTGTTGAGGTCAATTTTCTGCAAACGAACATCCTTTGCATTAACACCTTCAACATGAATAAAAGGCCTGAAGTCAATCTTTACTTTTAACTTTTGCTGAAGCTCAAAATAAGGGGAATTTTCTACCTTAGGCTCAGGCTGAGAGACCAAAATTGTCTTCACTTTCATACTAGAAAATTTGTAAATTTTAACTTCTTATAAACCAAGAATAAATAAAAAAATAGGGCGCTATTTCAAGAGCGCAAAGATACAAAATAAAATAAAACACTTTTCTGCTCAATACGTTTTGATAAATCTTCAAAGAATTGAAGTACGTAAGCACGTTTATTGCGATAAACAAGCCCAAAACAATGTAAATGACTGTATTTGTGAAATTATCAAAGTAGAACAAAACGATGTTTACCGGAAGCAATAACAATCCGAGATAGGTCCGGTAACTCACTTTTTGCAAGTTAAAGCCGTCTACAATTTCATCGATGTTAAATGCGGCACCTATGATTTTCTCAGTAAGGAACTTGCCCAAAACAAACACACTCAACAACGTAAATAACCGAATGAACATCACGTAATCGTAGCGCGAAGCCAAACCAAAATAGCTTAAACAAAGTTGTATAAAATAGCTGATCGACAACAACTGAACCACAAACAAGGCTATCGTAAACCAGTTCATCAAGTTCGACGGATCTCGGTAAATTTTTAGGTATTTGTCGTTTACCAACAGCTTTAAAAAGTCGGAAAATCGACCCGAAAAGTTGGTTTTTACTACTGTAATTAAAATCAAGCACAACAAAAAGACTAAGGTAACCCAGTCTTTTGCAGCTAAAATGCGCTCTTGAAATACTACAGCCGCTATCATGCCGCAAAAGTACATCATTTAAAGCTTCATTTATTATCAAATTATTATGATTATGCCCAATCAAATCGTTTATTTTTGCCCCGTAACTTGAATCAAATGCCGGCGGCTCTCGTAATAATACCGACATACAACGAAATCGAAAACATTAATCCGATCATTCGGGCTGTTTTGAACTTACCTGAATCCTTTCACGTACTCATTGTCGATGATAATTCGCCCGACGGAACCGCCAACGCTGTTCGTGCGCTGCAACAAGAGTATCCAAACAACTTGTTTTTGGAAAGCCGACAAGGAAAATCTGGGCTAGGAACCGCGTACGTGCACGGTTTCAAATGGGCGCTCGATCACAAATACGACTACATTTTTGAAATGGACGCCGATTTTTCGCATAATCCGAACGATCTGCAGTATCTTTATAAAGCAGCGCACGAAGGTTCAGACGTGGTAATTGGCTCGCGGTACATCACCGGCGTAAATGTCGTAAACTGGCCGTTGAGTCGGGTATTGCTGAGCTACTTTGCCTCGATGTACGTGCGTTTCATCACCGGCATGACCATCAGAGACGCCACGGCGGGCTTTATGTGTTACAAAGCTGCGGTACTCGAGAAAATCGATTTCAATCGCATCAAATTTGTGGGCTACGCCTTTCAAATTGAAATGAAATACCGCGCGTATTGTAAAAATTTTAAAATAACCGAAGTTCCAATCATTTTCACCGATCGCGCCAACGGCGTATCAAAAATGAGTGGTTCCATCATAAAAGAAGCCGTATTTGGCGTCATTAAACTTAGAATCAGACACTTGTTTAACCGCTTGTAAACCATGAACACAACACTTATCAAGAATGCAAGAATCGTAAACGAAGGACATATTCTGGAAGGCGATTTGCTTATCGAGGAAGGTTTAATCGCGGAAATCGGACCGTCCATCTCTGCAAAAACTGCTTCCACAAAAATTATCGATGCGGGAGGAAATTATCTCATCCCAGGTGCCATCGATGACCAGGTTCATTTTAGAGAACCCGGATTAACGCATAAAGGCAATTTGTTTACCGAATCGCGCGCAGCAGTTGCCGGCGGAATTACTACGTTTATCGAACAACCCAACACCGTTCCCAACGCCGTTACGCACGAAATTCTCGAACAAAAATACGCGCGTGCCGCCGAAACGTCGATTGCAAACTACTCGTTTATGCTCGGCGGAACCAACAACAACCTCGACGAAATTTTACGAACCGATTCCGAAAAAGTAGCCGGACTCAAATTATTTCTCGGATCTTCCACAGGAAATATGCTGGTAGACGACGATGTGGCGCTTGAACGTATTTTTTCTTCAACTCCTTTACTCATCGCCACACATTGCGAAGACGAAGGAACCATAAAACGAAATCTCGCGCAATACAAAGAAATGTACGGCGACGATATTCCCGTAAAATACCATCACCTCATTCGCAGCGAAGAAGCCTGTTACCTCTCTTCTTCAAAAACCGTGGCTTTAGCGCAAAAAACGGGCGCACGACTTCATGTGTTCCACCTCAGTACAGCTAAAGAAATGGAACTTTTTACCAATAAAATTCCGTTGGCTGAAAAGAAAATTACAGCTGAGGTATGTATTCATCATTTGTGGTTTTCGGAAGAAGATTACGAAACCAAAGGCAATTTCATTAAATGGAATCCAGCGGTAAAAACGGCTGCCGACCGCGATGCGCTGTGGAAAGCCTTGCTCGACGATACAATCGACGTTATTGCCACCGATCATGCGCCACATACTTTGGAAGAAAAATCGCAACTCTATACCTCGGCACCTTCCGGCGGACCGCTCGTACAGCACGCCGTTGTGGCAATGTTTGAAGCCTATCATCAAGGAAAAATTTCAATCGAAAAAATCGTTGAAAAAATGGCGCACAATCCGGCCATTTTGTTCAAAATCAGAAATCGCGGTTTTATTCGCGAAGGCTATGCGGCCGATTTAGCTTTGGTGGATATCGGCTCACCGTGGACGGTAAAGCGCGAAAACGTTTTGGCGAGCTGCGGTTGGTCGCCTTTTGAAGGACAAACTTTTAAATCGCGAATAACGCATACTTTTGTGAACGGCAATTTGGTGTACAAAAACTTCAAGATTTTAGAAGCCGGTTTGGGTAGTCGCTTATTGTTTGATCGCTAATATGAAAAAACTCGTTATTGTTTTATTGCTTGGTACCTGGCTGTATGGATGCCAATCGAGTACTGTTCCGGAGCCCGAAAACCTCATCGACGAAGAGGATATGGTAGAAATTTACTACGATATACAGGTTTATCAAGCCATTGATAACAGCTTGCCGGGGAAATTAGCGGAAGAAAACATCGTATTACCGGAGTCGGTTTTCAAAAAACACCAGATCACTAAAAAGCAATTCGAGGACAGCGATTATTACTACGCGCAAAACATTAAAAAGTACAAGAAGATTTTCGAAGAAGTAAAAGCCAAATTGGAAAAGAAAAAGGAAAGTTTGAAAGAAGTACCTCAAAAGCCGCTTACGAAGCCGAAGTCTTAGTGTTTGCCGTAAAATTCTGTCATCGACGCGACAGTAGTGTCAATATTTTTGAAACTAAAGCTCAGCTGTTCTAGCACTTTGGCGTTGCTGTATTGGTCGTGACTGAGTGCCGATCGTACCAGAGCAAAACTCAGACGTCGGCGTTTTAAACCAAACAAAGCGGGCAGATATTCGAGTACTGACGCTGCCCAGAGTACGCCGGCGGAGAGCTGTTTGTTGATTGTAGCCAATTTTGCTGCTGCTCGGATTTTATTACCAATTTCGAAAACACTGTAGTTTCCGGCACTGATGATAAATCGTTTCCCAAACAACTCTTTCGCTTCGAGTTCAAGTATTGCGGAAACGACATCGGTAACCGATACAAAAGCGGTGGTTCCTGGCGGAAAGCCGTAGGTGTTTTTAGTAGCAAATTTCGTTAAAGTTCTGCCGGAATTGCTGCCAAATCCGATTCCTAAAATGACGCCCGGATTCACAATCAACACACGTAAACCTTCTTGTTCGCCGCGCCAAACTTCGATTTCGGCACCGTATTTTGAAATGGCGTAATCGCTGTTTTTCAACTCTCGATTCCATTCAGCTTCTTCGTTAATGGGTAATTCGGGCAGTGGCATGGCACCAAGCGCGGCGATACTGCTCACGTGAATAAATGTTTCGATACCCAAATGCAAGGCACAGTTTACCAAGTTGGCTGTTCCTTCGATATTGATTTTCAGCAACTTTTGATAATCTTTTGGCTCAAAACTCACAAATCCGGAACAGTTGTAAAGGGTAGAAACGCCTGTTAATGCCAATTCTAAACTCGGAATATCGGTAACATCGGCGTAACACCAATCGATTTTATCGAAATCGGCACTCCGATTTTCGTAATCAAAAAGTGCTTTGGTACGTGCTTTTTTTTCGTTGTTTCGGTAGGTTGCCAAAACCCGATTGTGTGTAGCAGTGAGTGCTAACAACAAATGCGTTCCTACAAAACCCGTTCCGCCAACGACTATTTTCATAGCGTAAAAATACGAGTTTTAGGGCAATAGTTTGGTTTTAGAACAGTTTGGTTTTTTGGGAAATGCCCTTCGCATACAAAATCTGAATTTCGCTCAATTGAATCTTTGACTAAATTCTCAAAAGTTTCGACAACTATTTCAAATGCTCGATCTTTACATTCATTTAAAGATCGTACAGCATCAAGCAAACTGTTTTTGTTTTTCTACAATACTTTTTCCAATGTCGAAATAAAGAAACAGTATTTTCTAATTTACAGCAATACTCACCTTGATTTGAACAGAACGAATTCTTACTTTGATGTCTTGTATCCAATTTAGGCAATCGTTTTAGCTTGTCGTAATCAAAACTACGTGATTAACATAAATTGTAAAGTTAGAGATGGAGGAATGTAAAGTCTGTTGGTGATACCGGTAGAAGGTGTAGATTAAGTGTGTGGTTGCGAGAAATTTGCGTAGCGGTTTGAAAATCCTGATTGTTCCATGCTAAACCTCAATACAATTGAAATTTTTATGTGTGGCTTACACCATGGAAAAACTACTGTACTATATAATCGAATTTATCAGTTTCAGATACTCTAAAGAATCCGAAGCAATAATTATTACTATTGGTTTGGTTTACAATATTTCCTCTAACTGTAGCAGGAGGTGGAGAAAATGGACCTGCGCTATTGGCGACATTTATGAGTAGGTTTGTATAATTGAAGCATTGCTCGGATAACCCATAGAGATTAAAGCGAATAAGGTCACCAGCTTTTAGTTTTTCATCTGAGTAAGAACTTGAAATTTCATTCCCTTCCTGAAATTCATCATTAAGAACTTCTAATGTAGGGATTAAAAATCCAGGTGTTTTGTATTTAAACATATAGTAATTATCGGTGTTTGCCTCATCTTGGAAGAAAAACTCAACTTCAATTTGATTTCCTGACAACTCTGATATTGTTTTTTGCTCAGTTCTTGTTACATCTGGAACAGCTATCATTTTTTCAGTTGCTCTGTACTCTTGTCCATCATATATTACCGTTAAAGTGTATACTTCGTCAATTTCAGGTATAAAATTATTGCAAGTATATACCCCAGTATTTGGGTTTTGCTCAACAAAAGTGAAAACTGTATTGGTGCTATTTGTAATAAAAACATTAGCTCCTGAAACAGTTGGCATCGAATTTGAGAAATAATCCGTTGTGGTTGATAGTTTTATGGACTGTTGATTCCCGCTTGTTCCTTTTTCCCAATCAATTGAGGCTTCAATCACAAGTCTAGGTGCCGCTGTATTCAAATCCACATTTATGACTTCTTCACAACTACTGCAAAGTAATAATAGGGCCATGGGAATTAAAATATACTTTTTCATTGGAGAAATTATTTTTAGAGAAAGTTAAAACTTAAAATTATAGGTAATACCGGGTACAATCCCAAAGATTGAGAGTCTTAAAGCTTCATTTCTAGCAGTTTCTGCGTTTTGTCTAAATGTAATACTTGCCGCATTTGCTCTACCGTATACATTATAAATACTAAACACCCACTCACTTCTCCATTCCTTTTTTCGTTTTTGTTTCGGGGTGAATGTTGCCGAGACATCTAGATGGTGGTAAGCTGGTAAGTTATTTTCATTTCGTTGACTAAAACTAGGAACATTTATACCTTCGTATTGATATTGTCCATTTGGAAAAGTTACAGGTTGACCCGTTTGAAAAGTGAATACTGATCCAAACTTCCATTTTTTATTCAATTCGTATAACGTAGTTAGAGATAAGTTATGTGTTTTGTCCCATCCTGTCCTATACCATTTACCGTTATTGATTCCTAGTTCTTGCGATGTTCTTCCTGGCGTTTGTTGCTCGGTTCTCGACAAAGTGTAAGCCAACCACCCAGTGAGTTTGCCTTCATTCTTTTTTAATAAAAATTCCATTCCATAGGCCCGAGCCCTTCCATTTAAAACCACTTGTTCAATGGCGTTATTAGCAATTAAATCAGCTCCGTCAATATAATCTACTCTATTTTCAATTTTCTTGTAAAATGCTTCTACTTCGAGTGAATATCGATCGTCTTTAAGGTTTTT
>JAIXTU010000040.1 GCA_027483785.1 Flavobacterium sp. | reverse complement strand
TAATCGATAAGTACATCCTGAACCGGTATTTGGCTACCTTTTCGGTGATGCTGATGCTTTTTATTCCCATCGGAATCACGATCGACGTTGCGGAGAAGGTCAATCGGATGATGGAAAACAAAATACCTTTCGGTAAAATTGCGCTCTATTACCTCGATTTTACGATTTATTTCGCCAACCTACTTTTCCCGATTTTTCTATTTCTTTCCGTAATTTGGTTTACTTCGAAGTTAGCGAACAACACCGAAATCATTGCCATACTGAGCAGCGGAATATCGTTTACTCGATTTTTACGACCGTATATTTTTGGTGCCACGATCGTCTCTTTGTTTTCGTTGTTGATGGGAATTTTTATAGTTCCAAAAGCCAGCGAAGGTTTTAATAATTTCCGGTATAACTATCTGAAGGGCAGTAGTGGAAAGGCGCAAATACGGAAAAACAGCAACGTATTTCGCCAAGTGAATAAAACCGATTTTATTCACGTAGGTACGTTTAATCACGATGCCAAAATGGCGTTCAACTTTTCGTACGAGAAGTTCGACGCCAACAACAAAATGGTGTTTAAAATCAATGCCGATCGCATTAAATACAATCCGATTAAGAAGAATTTTTCGCTGTACGGATACAAGAAACGCACCATCGGACCGCTGTCGGATAAGTTAGAGTCGAAACCAAAAATGGATACGATTTTCCAATTCGATTTAGAAGATTTAACACCTACCGTTTACGTGGCTGAGACTTTGAGTTTGCACGAGTTGAGTAGTTTTATCGACAAGGAGCGCAATCGCGGTTCGAGTAACATTAGTTCGTATTTGGTGGTGTATTACAAGAAATTCAGTATTCCGGTTTCGGCGTTTATACTAACTATAATTGCTGTGGCCGTTTCGTCTATGAAACGTCGCGGCGGTATGGGAATTAACTTAGCTATCGGTATTGCTCTAGCATTTACGTATATTTTCTTCGATAAAATTTTTGGTGTTTTGGCCGAAAAATCGAGCATTCCGCCGTTGTTGGCCGTGTGGACACCAAACGTTCTTTTCGGTACTTTAGCGGTTTACCTACTTCGAAATGCTAAGCGATAAAACCGGAGCACATCTCAAAATGCACCTCATCGTTTTTATATGGGGATTTACTGCTGTTTTAGGCGATTTAATCAGCATACAAGAAAACCGTTTGGTGTGGTTTCGCATGGGTTTAGCAACCATTTTTTTGTATTTGTGGCAGCGCGGTCGTAAGGTAAATTTGGACATTTCTCGGGAGCTGTTGCTAAAAACGGCTGGCGTAGGTTTGCTGATTGCTTTACATTGGATTTTCTTTTTCAAAGCCATTAAAATTTCGAATGTTTCCATAACCTTGGCGGTATTTTCCACAGGTTCGTTTTTCGCGGCTTTGCTCGAGCCCTTCTTTTTCAAGCGAAAAATGCTGTGGTACGAGGTGTTTTTCGGGTTAATTATCGTTGCCGGACTCAGTTTTATCATACAAGTCGAGGTGCAGTATCTCGAAGGAGCTGTTTGTGCGCTGTTTTCGTTAATTATGGGCGTTTTGTTTACCTTGTGTAACGGAAAATTAACGCGCAACAATCCGGCTTCTGTTTTAACGGTGTACGAATTTTTTACCGGATTTCTAGCCGTGAGTGTGTACTTGTTGGTAACGGGCGAAGTTACTGCCGATTTATTTCAACTTTCCGGCAGCGATTGGTTTTACTTGCTGATTTTGGCGAGTATTTGCACGGCTTATGCGTTTACGGCTTCGGTCGACATCATGAAAAAGCTCTCGCCATACACGGTTATGTTAACCACTAATTTGGAACCGGTTTACGGCATCTTTTTAGCGTACTTCATTTTAGGCGACAGCGAGCAAATGAGTCTCGGTTTTTACGTGGGCGCCGCGGTAATTTTGGCCACGGTATTGCTAAACGGCTACATTAAATCAAGAACAACAGTAAGTAGCTAATCCGGCTGTTCGCTATAGTCCGCAAAAAATACGGTTTGTTCAATCGGTTTGCGCGCGGTTTCTTGGGTCACCACGCTCCAACCGTTTCACAAAACCGCATTTTTCTTACGGGCTGCCGCTGCCATCCGGGCTAGGAAATACGGTACTAAAAATTAGTGAAAAATACCTATAAGTAGGTAGTTTTGAGTGGAACCGAGTATTTACTTTAGCAAATGATATCCTAAATAATAAATGTTGCTTAATTCGAATTGTATTTTGTGGTGATTTTACTCAAAAATGGTTTTGGTGTAAGGTGCTACAACATTAGATATCAGTTAGTTTTAGGATTTAGGTTTTGAAATGTTAGATATAAATGTAACGTAGTGAAAAAAATACAAAAGTTTAGCAAACGAAAAAAGTAGTTCGGTTCAATATTTTCGAATATTTACTCGAAAAACGAGCCAAAAAATAACAAAAAAACTTCTGTGTGTTTGGGAGTTGGCGATAATTTAAAATCAGAAAAATATTAACTAGTAGAGAATATGGCAAATCAAAATAAAAATATTGCAATTAAAGACCTGACGCTTTGGGACGAGAATGCAAGATTTCCTGACAAATTTTTTAATCAAGAAGAATCAGAGTTGATTGATTTTTTTCTTTCCAAAGCAGATTTTAAGATTAAGCCACTCATTGAGTCAATTGTGAAAGATTTTGATTTGCCTCAACTGGAAAAGATTGTTGTTTGGAATGACGGTGAACAAAACATCGTTTTAGAGGGCAATAGAAGACTGACAGCTTATAAATTACTTAATAATCCAGAGTTAGCCAAAGAAAACAAACTAAAGGACTTCATTAAGAGTGAACAGCAGAAAATCAGCATTTCAGATAGTTTTGAACTTGAGTGTGTTTTAGTTGAAGAAAGAGAAGATGCTTTTCGGTATATCGACAGAAAACATTACTATTCAAATAATGAAGTGAATTGGAAGGACACAGAAAGAGCACATTATAGTAAACGCAGAGGAAGTGAAAATCCTCTAGAACTTATAAAAATAGGTATAGCTAAAATTGTAAGAGAATTAGACCTGCCAGAAGAGATGAAAGAGCAGGTTTTAGGAAGTGGCTATGTGACAACTTTTTACAGAATAGTTACAACAACTCCAGCTAAACGAGAATTTAAATATTCACTTGATGAACAAGGTAATTTAATTGTCGGAAATAAAGATTTCGCAGATAAGTTAAAAGTTATTATTTACTCTGTCTTGATCAAAAAAGATGTAAATGGAAATCCCATTGATTCACGCGCCTTAAACAAAACAGAAAAAATAGAAGAATTTATCAAGTCGGTCGCAGTCGAGGACACAAAGAAAGTAGAAGATGAAATAAAGGCAAACACTACTGAAAACATTTTTGGAGAAAAATCGATAAGCATAGGGCCAAGTATTACAAAACAAAAAGTCTTACCAAAATCTAACTCACGAAAGTATTTAATCCCAATGTCTTGCACATTTAGAATTAAGGAGGTTAAAATAAATAATATTTATAGAGAGTTAAGGGAAAATCTACTATTAGATGAAACAAGTGTTTCAGTACCAAATGCAGTAGGAGTATTATTTAGAGTGTTTTTAGAAATTAGCCTTGACCATTACGCAAAAATGAATCAGAAGATTTTCAGGAACGATGACACAATTAGTCAAAAAATCCCTTGGGTAGTTAAATCTCTTGAAGAGAAGGGATATGAAAGAAAAATATTTAATAACATTAACAAAGTTGGTTCAGCCAAAAAGGAAAACACATATTTATCTATTGATAATTTCCACGAATATGTCCACTCAACTACAACTCAACCTTCTTCTAATGAATTGAAAACAAAATGGGATAATTTACAATCATTTTTTGAAACTTTGTGGTTAGATTTAAATAAGAAATGAAACATTATTCACCTTTAAGATATCCAGGAGGAAAGAACAAGCTTTCAGCATTCATTGCAAAAATTTGCATTGACAATAAAATCGATGGGAATTATGTAGAACCCTATTCAGGTGGTGCATCTGTAGCTTTATTTTTGTTAATTGAGGGATTTGTTGATAAAATCACAATCAATGATAGGGATAGGTCAATATACGCTTTTTGGCATTCTGTATTAAACAAAACAAATGAACTTTGTAAGCTAATTGAAAACGCAGAATTGACAATTGCCGAATGGAAAAAACAAAAAGATATTCAGATAAATAAAAAAACAGTTGATTTGTTAACACTTGGATTTTCTACTTTCTATCTAAACAGAACAAACCGTTCTGGTATTATAAATGGAGGAGTAATGGGGGGCATTGAACAAAATGGAAACTATTTAATGGATTGCAGATTTAATAAAATCGAATTAATCCAAAGAATTAGACTTATTGCTAAGTACAAAAAAAATATTAGACTGTATAAAAAAGATGCAATAAAGCTTATCGATAAAATCCAGCAGGAGGCTGAAAATGACAATGTATTATTTTACTTTGACCCACCTTATTACTTAAAAGCAAGTACCCTGTATATGAACCATTATAAAGATAAAAACCATAAAAAAGTAAGTGAAAAAATTAAGTCCATTCAAAATATAAAGTGGATAGTCTCTTATGACAATGTTCAAGAAATTCAAGAACTTTATGATGATTGTGATAAGAAAGAATTTTCGTTTAAACATACTGCATACGAGAGCAGAGTTGGTCAAGAAATAATATTTTTCAGTAATCAAATAAAACAACCAAAAATAAAAAACTATAACCCGCTGAAGTTTAAAAAAGAAAAAGCTACCGCTAACATCACCTATACGCTGGCAGGGGTTTAGTGCTTCTTAGGACAGGAAAGTGCTAAATTTAAACTTTAGTTCTCCGTAGGGATTTTAGTAGTAAAAATCTCTGTCTACGTAAAAATTTAAACCGTTAGTGGGAATAATACCGAACACCTAAACAGAGAATGATGACAGACATTTTATATAAGTATCGCAGTTTAGATAACTTTAAAAATTTTGTAGACATAATTTTAAAAAATAGACTTTATGCTTCAAAATACAAAGACTTAAATGACCCGATGGAAGGTCAATATTATTATCAAACAGGAGAGCTAAATAGAAATATTAGAAACAAGCTATTAGCAGAAAAAGGAGACTTAAAACTTTGCTCACTTTCAAGAGTTAGGGATAATCAACTTATGTGGTCGCATTACACCAATGGGCAACGTGGAGTTGCTATTGGTTTAAGAATTGACGAAACACTGTATACTGTGAGACCAATTCAATATGATGGTCTTGTTTCAATTAGAAATCAAGATTTCAATGATCAAACAGCGACTGAAATTTTAAGCCACAAACTTGAAGTTTGGAGCTATGAAGAAGAAGTTAGAGTTTTTGTTAGAGACAAGCAATTTATTGATGTTTCCATTGAAGAAGTTATTACAGGTGTTGCCATGAGTAATGCTGATTTTGGTTTTGTAAAGGAACTTGTAGAAAAGATAAACCCAAATATAAAAATTATAAAAGCGAACACATTTATGAACAATTAATCAAAAAAGTAAATTATGCCAAAAACAACAACAGACTTAAAAGACATTGTAAGATTAGGAGGAGGGATTAATATAGACGCTTCAACAAAAACAACAACAGATTTGAAAGATATCGCAAGACTTGCATGTAATTCCGGTGCAAATATTGTCATAAGAAATGCAGACATTAAAACGACAACAGACTTAAAAGATATTGCAAGACTCGCACCAGGTAAAGTAATTTTTGAAATATAAATTTTGCCGCCAAAATCCGTATCCGTTATACAACTCTTTTTTTTCCAAAAACACAAAAATCGAACGCCAAATAAAGCCTCTTAAGCCAAGCTAGTTTTTCGAGTAAAAACCAAAACCAAAATTTTTGATTACCTAAATCAAGTTCTTGAAGCATGAAAAAAAATTTTCAAAACTAAAGTATTTATATTTCAAAAAATACCGCAAAGGCACAAAGATTTATTTGTATTTTTAACCGATAGCTATCGGTTGTGCAACATGCACATCGGTTTGGCAATATGG
>JAIXTU010000265.1 GCA_027483785.1 Flavobacterium sp. | reverse complement strand
TTGAAATGTACTTCCTTTTGTACGCAGTTACAAAAATGCTATAAAGTTTCGTCCTGAAACTAAAACACCTAATTTCATTATTTGGCCAGCATTTCCCGCGCTTCGCTGCTAGTCCGCGTGGGAAAACGGTTTTTTGTAAAGTTTACGACGGCTTCCGTCGGTCGCCGCCGCGCGCCAACAAAAAAATCCGTTTTCCCACTGTGGGCTATCCACTGCGCTCGGGGCTGGAAGTGAGTGATCCAAAAAACAATGCCTGATATTAACGAGCTAAACCCTTTTTAAAAAAACAAGATTAGTCCTTGCAACAAAACATCTCTTTGCAAAATAATACAATATTTACTGAAGATTACATTGATTACAAGCTCGCTACAAACGACAATCTGATATTTGCACTATGAGCTGCGGAGCAAGATTGCATGGGCAGCCTACCCCACTACCGAAACCCGCGCTGCTACTTTCTGTGCCTGCGCGGTGATGTATTCCATTTCTTTGTCTAAATCGCCGTAAACCAACGCAACGCCCATCCGGCGATACGGTCGAGAAGTGGGTTTTCCAAACAATCGGACGTCGCTATTCGGAACCGAAAGTGCAGCATCTATTCCTAAAAAACGAGGAGAATTGCTATCTGCAGCAGCTAAAATCACAGCACTAGCGCCCTTTTTCAACAACTGAATTTCGTTAATAGGCAAGCCTAAAACAGCACGAGCGTGCAATTCAAATTCGTTTAAATTTTGCGTTCCTGCCAAAGTTACCATGCCGGTATCGTGAGGTCTGGGCGATAATTCCGAAAAGTAAACTGCCGTTTTCGAAATAAAAAACTCTACGCCAAACAATCCGGCTCCGCCCAACGCTTCAGTAACTTTTGCTGCCATACGCTCGGCTTCGCGCAATTGGGTGTCAAGCATAGGCATCGGTTGCCAACTTTCCTGATAATCGCCGCGCTCTTGCCTATGCCCAATCGGCGGACAAAACAAAGTCGGTCCGTTTTGTTGTGTGACCGTCAGTAACGTAATTTCGTAATCAAAATCGATAAACGCCTCTACGATAACTTCTACTAAATCGCCTCGCGAACCTTCAACCGCGTATTTCCAAGCTTTCGAAATATCGTTCTGTAATTTTATAACGGACTGTCCTTTTCCCGAAGACGACATTAACGGCTTCACCACACAAGGCATACCTACCTCGGCAACGGCTGCTCGTAACGACGCTTCGCTGGTAGCATAGCGGTATTCAGCCGTTTTCAGATTCAAATCGATCGCTGCCAAATCGCGTATGGCTTTCCGATTCATCGTAAAATTCGCGGCTTTTGCACTCGGAACTACTTGAATACCTTGTTGCTCGTAGTCGTAAAAACGTTCTGTTCGAATGGCTTCAATCTCAGGAACAATAATATCGGGTTTGTGTTTGGCAATCAGAGCATCAAGAGCGGTTCCGTCGAGCATGTTTATTACTTCATACGCATCGGCAACTTGCATCGCGGGTGCCTTTTCGTAACTATCTACCGCTATTACGTATTGTCCCAAACGCTTACAAGCAATCACAAATTCTTTTCCAAGCTCGCCGGAGCCCAGAAGTACTATTCGTTTTTCCATATCTTATATACAAGACACCAAGCGTTTGGATGTGTAGCGCAATCGTTACGTTCGATTCACTAACTAAGAAACAGCCGCTTGAATGCGATTAAATGCTTCGATAAGCTGACCTTCAGCGGCAGCGTAAGAAATACGTATGCAATTCGGATTTCCAAATGCATCGCCGGTAACGGTTGCTACGTTTGCTTCGGAAAGTAAATACAGTGCAAAATCGTCGGCGTTTTTAATTTCTGTACCGCGTAAGGTTTTCCCAAAATAATGCGAAACGTCTGGAAACACATAAAAAGCGCCTTCAGGAACATTACATTTAAATCCGGGAATCGATTTCATCTTCTCAATTACTAAATCCCGACGGTGGTGAAAAGCTTGTACCATTTCGTTTAAAACGCTCGGATCTGCTTGCAAAGCCGTAATCGTTGCACGTTGCGCAATCGAATTGGCACCGCTCGTAACCTGACCCTGAATTTTGGTACATGCCTTTGCAATAGCTTCGGGTGCGCCGATATAACCAATGCGCCAACCAGTCATAGCGAAAGCTTTTGCCACACCGTTTACCGTAACGGTTCGATCGATCATGCCTTCAATCGAGGCAATACTACAGTACGAACCCGAAAAATTTATATGCTCGTAAATTTCATCGCTTACCACAATAATTTGTGGATGCTCGCGAAGTATTTCACAAAGCGCTTCTAGTTCGGACTTGCTATATACGGAGCCACTTGGGTTACAAGGCGAGCTGAACCAAAGCATTTTCGTACCCGGCGTGATGGCTTCTCGCAATTGTTGCGGAGTAATCTTAAAATCCGATTCTACCGAAGTGGGTACAACCACCGGAATACCACCCGACAATTTGATCATTTCGTAATAACTTACCCAGAACGGAGCGGGAAGAATTACCTCATCGCCGTCGTTCAATAAAACTTGTGCGATGTTGTAAAGCGATTGTTTGGCACCGGTTGACACAACAATGTTTGCCGGTTTATAATCGAGCTGATTATCGCGTTTGAACTTCTGACAAATCGCTTCTTTTAATTCGGCGTAACCGTCGACTGGCGTGTAGGTGCTGTAGTTTTCGTCGATCGATTTCTTTGCCGCTTCTTTAATGAAATCGGGCGTGTTAAAATCGGGTTCTCCCAAGCTTAAAGAAATAATGTCTTTTCCTTGAGCTTTTAATTCGCGTGCCATGGCAGCCATAGCAAGCGTTTGCGAAACAGCAAGATTATTGATTCGATCAGAAAGAATGTAGGTCATGATATTAAACTAGAGACGGATTTCCAAGTGCTTTTAAATGTCTGAAATGGGCGTATATGGCCGAGCGAGTTGTCTTAAACTCGTAGTAAGGCAAATTGCATTCCTTGGCCGTTTGTTTTACAATTTCGCCAATCTTACCGTAGTGAATATGGCTGATATTTGGGAAAATATGGTGCTCGATTTGATGGTTCAAACCGCCTGTAAACCAATTTACAATCGGATTTTTAGGTGCGAAGTTCGCGGTGGTATACAGTTGGTGAATGGCCCATGTATTTTCCATCTCGCCGTTCTCATTTGGTGTTGGATACGACGTTTGATCTACCACGTGCGCCAACTGGAAAACGATACTTAAAATTAATCCGGCCGTATAATGCATCAAGAAAAAGCCCAAAAGTACTTGCCACCAAACGATTCCGATAAGTATAGGCAATAGAATCCAAATACTCACATAAAGTATTTTGGTGATGATTAAGGTTGTCCATAAAATCTTCGGACTTTTCTCTTTTCCATAAAACAATCGGCGTTTCAAATAGGCGCGCATTTGTTTGAAATCGGTAGTGATGGCCCAGTTAAACGTGAGCAATCCGTATAGAAATACGCTGTAATAGTGTTGAAACTTGTGAAAACGATGCCACTTAGCTTCGGTCGTAAAACGCATGATACGTCCGGCGTCAAGATCTTCGTCGTGACCATGAATATTAGTGTAGGTATGGTGCAACACATTGTGCTGAACTTGCCAATTGTAAACATTACCCGCAAGTACATAAATAGTTGATCCCATAAATTTATTAACCCAACTTTTAGTCGAGTACGAACCGTGGTTTCCGTCGTGCATTACATTCATACCAACACCTGCCATACCTACTCCCATCACAACAGATAGCAACAACATCGCCCAAAAAGGCATGTCGAGCGTTAAAATTAAAAAGTACGGTGTCAGGAAAATGGCAAACATGATAACGGCTTTTAGGTGTAGTTTCCAGTTGCCGGTTTTAGAAATATTGTTGTCTTTGAAGTAAGCATTCACGCGGCTGTTAAGGGTTCGGAAAAACTTCGCGGTGTCTTGCTTAGAGAAATTCGGAATTGTGGTATTCATAAAAAAATGTTGTGCTCAAAGGTAAAGAATTAGAGTGGAGCACGATGCAAGAACGCAAAATTTTAGGTTTTGTTTCATCTGTGAGCTATCTTTTACTTGGGCAATGCGCCGCCACGGGTTTTCTCCTAAAACGAATGTGCAAAGCGGCGCCCGCGCTTTTTGCTGCAACTCCTCGCTTCCGATCGCTATCGGAAACGTGCCTCGTCGCTGTAGGGTTTCCGCGTCACTCGAGGCATTAGCCGAACTGTCCGAAGGAAATCGCTATTGCAAAAGCGAGACGTCCGTACGGGAAAGGTTTTTTTTAGTATTAAGATTTGAGTATTAAGACTTAATGCGTTCACCACTTTACGTATGATGTGGGGGAAGTTAGAAGATAGTCCCGACACATGTCGGGATAGACTTCAAATCGTTGTTATCTTACGATGATTCACTTTGGGAGGCCGTTGACAGCAGACTATCGAAGAAAATCATTGTGTACTTCGTGAAAAACTTTGTGTGACGTTGTGCTCCATCGTTGCCTGGGCGTGCCGAAGACAATTTGTCGAAGGCATTTAAGTACTAAGCTTGGAGTATTAAGTACTAAGAATTTGATGCGTTCACCACTTTACGTATCGTCGCTGCCTGAGCTTGTCGAAGGCATCATGTCGTCGGTTTAACCGCAAAGGACGCAAATAGGAAATTTTTCTTTCTATTCTTTTTATTACTTCGCTTTTTTCTATTCTTTCTATTCTTTCTATTCTTTCTATTCTTTCTATTCTTTCACTTTTTTCACTTTTTTCACTTTTTTCACTTGTGCAACTTTCCCGCGCGAACGGGTGCAGCGACATCCTTTTAGGCGTCACGGTATTTCCACTATAGTTTTGCCTAAAAGATACAGCGGAACACGTGACGGCGTGAACAGCTGTTGCGCAGCGATGCCTCGTTTGCCGGCGCGCCCAAAAAATTATAAGCAAAAATCAACCAAGGAAAAACGCGGTGCGAACTTTAGGTGGAGCGATTTAAACTTCAATTCCTACTTTTGCAAAAAAAGCCATGGATCAAATTTTAGCGTACTTTCCGGACTTAACGAGGAGCCAACGGGCGCAATTCGCGCAATTGGAAGCATTGTACACCGACTGGAACGCAAAAATTAACGTGATTTCGCGCAAAGACATCGATTCGTTATACGAAAAGCACGTCTTGCACGCCTTGGCCATCGCGAAAGTGCAGGCATTTTTACCCGACGCGCAAATTTTAGATGTGGGAACAGGCGGCGGATTTCCAGGAATTCCGCTGGCCATTTTATTTCCAGAAACACAATTTACACTCGTAGACGTGATTGGAAAAAAAATAAAAGTTGTTGAAGCTATAGCCGAAGCTTTGGAACTTAAAAACGTAAGTGCAAGGCAGCAGCGTGCCGCCCAAGTTCCGGGTCATTTTGATTTTGTGGTTAGCCGCGCCGTGACGAATATGTCGGATTTTGCCTCTTGGGTAAACGGAAAATTCCGTTCTAAGAGTCGGCACGAACTTCAGAACGGAATTTTGTATTTGAAAGGTGGCAATCTGACTGAAGAGTTGGCAGATTTCCCAAAATCGAAACAATATGACATTTCCACTTTTTTTCACGAGGAATTCTTCGAGACTAAAAAAGTGGTTTATATTCCGTTTTAATTTTTCACGAACTTAATGGTTTTGTTTCCGTAGGCTGAACTCACAACGGCCAAATAAACGCCAGAAGCATAATTTGAAACATCAATAGTTGTTTTCGAGTAGGTACCCATTAATTTTCCTTGTAAATTAAAAATTTCCACGGCAGTGATTTGCGCGTCGGTTACAAGCTCTAACTGTTGATTAACTGGGTTTTCGGCTAAGGTTAAGCGATTGCTTCCAATAGGTTCGAAATCGGTGTTGGCAAATTGCGAGGCAACTTCTACTCTAGTTCGGTTTTCGTTTATTTGCAAAAGCGGAATATTCAAGCTTGTTTCTGCTTGACGTAGAATTGGAAATTCTGGTGTTCCGTTATCGGTGTAATAGCTTGAACTTTTTATGACAATATTCCCTACAATTCCAAAATTTAGGTAGGATAAGTCGAGGTCTTGTACACTGGTGAGACGGGTTACTGTAAAAGTTTCGGAATTACCTACGACTAAGGTTCCTGCTGCGTCGACGGTGGTGGTTAAAACACCGCTAAAAGTTCCTGTGTACTGTCCGTACACAAATGTTCCCGAGACTGTATCGTCAAAATTTTGATAATTATACGCTAGAGGATAAGTACCCACTGTTGCGCTCCCAGTATTATATTTTAACGTTAAAGTATCGATTGTTAATCCGACGATTTGTACTGAAGAACCCGCGATTGTTGTATAAATATTTCCCGTTGTTGCGTTTCCATCGATAATTCCAGAAGTTCGAAAAACATGTGTAGTTTCTGGGAAGTTGGTAAGTTCTGTGGCTGTGGGAGATTCTACTGTCTCGACTACTGAACCGTTTGTGGTACTTGGATAAACCCAACTTTGATCACTTCCGCTGATACTTTGATTTGGCAAATTATTGGGCTGTATGGAAGCGTAAAACATGTTCGGCCCGCCTAAGAAATTAGTAATGGGTTGTTGAGCAAACGACCCCACGGTGGAAAGAAGAAATAATGAAAGTAGTTTTTGCTTCATAAGAATCTGATTTTAAGGAATTTTAAAAGTACTAATTTTTTGTTTTCGCAAGATATACACAGAGAAAAAAATTAAAAAATAAAAATCTTTAGATAGTTTAAAGTGACTTAAAGCAGCTATTCGGCGTCGTTTGCTGCTCATATTGCTATAATCCATACAATTTGTAGAATTTACATGAAAGATTTGCAATTTAGCTATCTAAATGCTGCGTATATTATTGAAATCTTTAACTTTGTCTGCTTAAATATTATTTTAAAGATGAAAAGAATACTACTCATTGTACTTTTGTTGAGTATTTTGATGCCTAATGAAGCAAGTAGTCAGATTTGGACACGTGTTTCCAAGGCTAATGTGGCTAATAAGCTCCGTTTAGAGTTTAAAAATTCTCCTGTTAATTACGAGGTTTTCGATTTAAACATGGACGCCTTAAAAGCTGCGTTGACGGGCGCGCCTGATCGTAAAACTGCAGGATACCAGGCGGGAAAACTGATTTCATTTCCAGCTCCTGATGGCGAACTGTTAGAATACGAAGTTTATGAAGCTTCTGTGATGCATCCTACTTTAGCTGCTAAATATCCTGATATTAAGTCGTACGTGGGTAGAAGCACTAAGAATAAGAATTCTAGTATCCGTTTTTCTGTTACGCTTTTTGGTTTACACTCTATAAATTTTGATACAGAAGTTGGCACATACTACATTCAGCCATTAACTTCTGACTTGGTTACTTATATGGTTTACAATCGTACTTCTTTGGAGAACCTTTCTGGTTTTACTTGCGAAGTTTTGGACGAGGAAAGCAAAGTAGTAGCAGAAGCATTTAGTACCCAAGCTACCAACTCAGACTCCGGAATATTGCGAACCTATAGATTGGCCATATCATGTACGATAGAATATGCTGCGTATCATGTTGCTGCTGCTGGTCTTAACAATGGAACCAATGCACAAAAAGTAGCAGCTGTTTTGGCTGCGATGAATGTTACGATGACTCGGGTAAACGGCTTGTACGAAAGAGACGCTGCTATCACCATGGAGTTAATTGGTAATAACGACACCCTTATAAATATTACATCAGACAGTTTTAATAATACTAGTGGGGGTCAATTATTGCAACAAAACCAGACATTCATTGATAATAATATTGGTAGTGCCAATTACGACATAGGACATGTTTTTTCAACCGGTGGCGGTGGAATCGCAAGCTTGGGTTCGGTTTGTTTAACCGGACAGAAGGCGCGCGGAGTTACTGGCTCGGATGCGCCTGTTGGGGATCCATTTGACGTCGATTATGTAGCACATGAAATGGGACACCAATTTGGCGCAACACATACCTTCAGTAGTGAGACAGGTTCTTGTAATGGGAATGTGAGTCCTTCTACCTCTGTTGAGCCAGGTAGTGGAACTACCATTATGGCCTACGCTGGTATCTGCGCTCCTCAAAACGTTCAGAATAATTCGGACGCTGCTTTTCATGCAGTAAGCCTTGCGCAAATAGATGCTTTGGTGTCGTCTAGCGCTAGTTGTTCCGTTAATACGGCAATGAGCAATGCTGCTCCAGTTATCCAAGCGGTTTCAGATTACACAATACCTTTTAGTACGCCATTTTTATTGCGCGGATTCGCTACTGATGTAGATGACACTGCGTTAACCTACTGTTGGGAACAAACAGATACAGATACCTCTATCCAACCACCTGCGGCAACAAGCGAGGTCGGTCCAAATTTTAGATCTAGAATACCTGTGAATGTCGGCACAAGGTTTTTTCCTCAATTTACAAGCGTATTCGGAAACAATATTACTCCTACATACGAAGTAGTTGCAAGTGTAGAAAGAAGCTACAACTTTGCACTTACCGTGCGTGACAATGATGTAGTAAATGGAGGTCAAACGGCAAGAGAAAATGTTACCGTTAACGTAGCCAATACAGGTCCATTTGCAGTTACTTCACCGAACACAAACACGTCGCTTGTTGCTGGATCAAACCAAGTAGTAACTTGGAATGTAGCTGGAACGACGGGTAATGGCGTTGATACCCCATTTGTTGATATCTGGTTACTAACAACAAGTTCGAATCCGTTCGGTACCTTAGTAGCAAGTAAGGTTCCAAATGATGGATCAGAAACAATTAGTTTGCCTTCAACGACTGGCTCAACAAATAGAGTTCTTATCATTGGGCACAACAATATTTTTTACGATATATCGAATGCAAACTTTGCAATAACCACAGGAGGAAGCTCATTTTCGATAGGAATGAATGGAGTAGCAGGCGAACAAAACAAGCCCATTTGCGCGGGTAGCCAGACTACTTTCCCGATTTCTTACGTTGCATTTGGAGGTTTCACAGCTCAGACTACGTTAAGCGCCACCGGTTTGCCAGCGGGAATAAACGTTTCATTCTCTCAAAATACCATAAACGCAACTGGCACCGTTACAATGACGGTAACTAGTGGTGCAAATATAACTGCTGGCGTGTATGCTATCACGGTTACTGCTACGTCAGGAAACATAAGCAAAACAGCCACCTTTTATGTTGAAGTTAGTACGGCAAATTTTGCAACATCTACGCTTTCAACTCCTGCAAACAATGCTACAGGTGTAAATACAGCAACTACGTTAACTTGGTTAGCAGATCCAGGAGCTACAAATTACGATATTCAGATTGCACAAGATCCAAATTTCTCCACGGTAGTAGCATCTGCTAACGTTACAACTAATACATACGGCGCAACGGATTTACCTTCCTTAACAGAATTATTCTGGAGAATTCGCCCACGTAATAGCGGATGTATTGGAAACTGGTCATCGACCTCAATATTTAACACAAAGTATTGCGATATATCGGTTCCAGCGGTTCTACCGGTAAACATTTCCGCAACTGGAACTCCAACAATCAACTCAGTAATCAATATCCCAAGTGCTGAAAACTTTACCATTAATGAAGTCGAGGTGTATGTTAAAATTAATCATACGTGGGTTAGTGATTTGACCTGTAGATTAATTTCGCCTTCTGGCACTAATATTATATTGTTTC
>JAIXTU010000208.1 GCA_027483785.1 Flavobacterium sp. | reverse complement strand
ATCAAAAACAATCAAAAACAGAAAATACCAATGCCGATATAACTATTGGTTTAAGTACGATAGCTGAAACAAACAGTGCAAATACAGCTACTTTTGCAGGCGACAAGCGGTTCCTTGTCTGGGGCTCAAACAACGGAACCCTTGGCGCTCAAGCACCAGTTATCGTAAATATGAGCAGTGGAATCTCCGGATTAACTTCTCAAGTCGATTTCGTTTCCATTGGACGTACCTGGCGCGTTGTTGAAACAGGTGGCGATGTGGCTACCGTAACCGTTTCCGTACCTTCAACCCTTTTAACTTCTACGATTACTCCTCCTGGCGACTTCCTTATGTTCATCTCATCAAGTCCAATCTTCAGCCCAACAGCCGAATACCGAATTATGAAATTTAACGGTTCAAAACTAGAATGCACGTACGATTTTAACGGAACCCGATTCATCACTTTCGGTTACGCTCCTGAACGCACGTTCGAGCGTTGCATCACGTTCGACGGTGTAAATGATTACCTAGATGCCGGACCGGTTTTGAACGTAAATACTGATTTCACCATTTCAGCTTGGGTAAGAAAACAACAAGACGGCCGCAGTATCGTGTCAAAAAGAAATGCCAGCTTCACACAAGGTTACGACTTCACAATCAACAGTGCAGGTCAGCTAGAATTTTCTTTCATCGCAGGTGGATTACAGCAAATTACCTCTTCAACAGTAATTCCAGCAGATATTTGGCACAACGTTGCAGTTACCGGACAAAACGGAGTTTACACTTTGTACATCGATGGCGTTGCTGCTGCTGCACAAATCCTACCCGTGGTACCCACAAATAATCAATCGTTCTTAATTGCAGGAGCCGACGCTCTATCGCCAACATCGTTCTTCCGTGGTGGTATCGACGAAGTACGTGTTTTTAGTACTGCATTGAGTGCTAACGAACTGCGCTACATAATGAATCAAGAACTGCGCAACAACAATAATTTCGTCAACGGTTCTATATTGCCTGCAAGCGTTACGAAAAATGAGGTTGCCGACATTCCCTACGCGAACCTCGAAGCGTACTACCCAATGTCGACCTACACGTACACCAATGCCAAAGACCAATCGACAAACGACTACACAGCAGCTTTGAAAAATCTTACAACAGTAGATTATCAAACAGCACCGCTGCCCTACCGTTCAACAGCCGATGGCAATTGGTATACACCCGGCGTTTGGAATAATTCAACAGTTACCGATGCACCTTACAGCCTCTCCATCGTAGACGGAACTACACGAATCGCTTGGAACATCGTACAATCGGCACACAACATCGAATCTACCGGAAATAAAGTAGTTCTTGGCTTAGATGTTACTGCGAATAAAATGTCGGCAGCAAACAACTCGAAAATCGAAGTTACTCATTATCTAAAACTCGACGGTACGATTGACTTAACCAGCCTATCTCAATTGGTTCAAACTACAGATTCCGACTACGATGCAGCAAGTATCGGCGGCATCGAACGCGAACAATCTGGACAATCAAACTCATTTAATTACAATTTCTGGTGCTCGCCAGTTAGCACACCAAACACTCCACCGAATTCCGGATATACCGTAAGTGGTGTTCTCAGAGATGCAACAGATCCAGAAAACTTGCTAAACATCAACTGGATTGATGATTACTACGGACAACCAACAACTCCGATAACGCTAGGAGCATATTGGCTGTATAAATTTCAAAATGTCGGAAACGACTACGCCAACTGGTCATTCCTTGGAGTCGACGGTAACCTGCTTCCAGGCGAAGGTTTTACGATGAAAGGCCCAGGTTCAGCCGGAGCTAATCAAAATTACGGTTTCGTTGGAAAACCAAATAATGGTGAAATCACGCTACCGATTGGCGGCGGATTTTTAAACCTTTGTGGAAATCCATATCCTTCAGCACTAGACGCTCACGCCTTTATTAACGACAACTTAGGTTCGCTCGACGGAACACTCTACTTCTGGGAACACTACAGCACCAACTTTACACACAACGTTGGCGATTATCAAGGTGGTTATGCCGCGTTAACATTAGTAGGTTCAACACCGCCTGTTAACCCTCCCGGAGGCAGCGGTTTAGGTTCTTCAACACGTACAGCAGGAAGATACATTCCTGTCGGACAAGGCTTCTTCGTAACGGGTAATACAACCGGCGGGTCTATAGTTTTCAACAACAACCAGCGCGCTTTTGTTCGCGAAACAAACGCACAGTCAAATGTCATGTTCCGTTCTGCTATTGCAAACGACTCGGGTAATGAAGAAGATGAAATTCCAGCAAACATCTTCAAAAAATTCAAATTCAGCTGCACCGCACCTCAAGGTGAAAGACGCCAGTTGCTTGTTGGTTTTATGAATCAATTCGCTACAGAAAATTACGACGCCGGCTACGACGCGCTTGTGTTCGACGAAACGCCATCCGATATGTATATGATTCTAAACGATTCTAAATACGTCATCGATGGTGAAGGTACTTTTGATGTTGATAAAGTAATTCCACTTGGAGTGAAAGCTGCAAACACAGGTAATGTCATCATTATGGTCGACGAAATCGAGAACTTCGAATCCTCTGAAAACATCTACTTGTTTGACGCCGTTACCAATACATGGACCGATATCAAAAACGGCGAAGCTACTATTTACCTCGAAGCAGGATTGTATGAAAACCGATTCTCAATAACATTCAACAATAGCCCGCTAACAGTAGAGAACATTCAGAAAAATACTTGCGCAGTAGCTTACAACAGCCAAGCTAATGAACTGAGTATCGAAGCCGGTAATGAACGAATCGAAGCCGTAGAAATTTTTGATATCGGCGGAAAACTAATCGAAACCATTTCAGATGTAAACGCTACTACCCTACTTAATTTCAAATTACAAAAACACAGCATCGGTGCTTACGTAGTTAAAATCACTACCGAAAATGCTGTCTATAGCCGAAAAATGATTTTGCATTAATCCGGCACCCTTTTTTCCCCAAATTCCAAAAAGACCGTCGGCACCAGACGGTCTTTTTATTTTATACAGCTACAAATTTCAGAAATACCCTCGCTAAAAATCCAAGCATGAGTCGGTTCATGCTGCTATACTATTCATTCTTTTTTTTTTATTTTT
>JAIXTU010000081.1 GCA_027483785.1 Flavobacterium sp. | reverse complement strand
TCGTTAATCCGAATTATCATCGGCGGTGGCTTTGGTTATCTCATCATGATGTTTATTATTATTTACGGAAATTTAGTGATGCGCAGCGTTATCGAGGAAAAAACAAACCGAATCATCGAAATCATCATTTCTTCCGTAAAACCATTTCAGTTGATGATGGGTAAAATAATCGGTACTTCGCTCGCCGGCTTATTGCAATTCGGAATTTGGATTGTGCTCGGAATCACTTTGCTTACCATAGCGTCGGCCGTGTTCGGGATCGAAACGGGCGGAACGGCGGGTATCGCTGCAAATGCCGCAGCTGAACAAGTTGATCCATCTAAAATTCAACAATTACTTGCAGCTGTTTGGGATTTGCCCATTGCAACTATATTGATTTCGTTTGTGCTGTATTTTATTGGTGGTTACTTCCTATACAGTTCGTTTTATGCTGCCATTGGTGCAGCCGTCGACAACGAAACCGATTCGCAACAATTCTTACTTCCTATCATCATGCCACTGGTGTTGGGTGTGTATATTGGTTTTTTTACCGTAATCAACGATCCGCACGGAACCGTTGCCACAGTTTTTAGTATCGTGCCACTAACTTCGCCAATTGTAATGCTTATGCGCATTCCGTTTGGTGTGCCCATTTGGCAAGTGATCCTAAGTATTGTTCTGCTTTTTGCCACTTTTGTGCTGGTAGTTTGGTTTGCTGCAAAAATTTATCGCGTCGGAATTTTAATGTACGGCAAGAAACCTACTTGGAAAGAAATTATTAAATGGACGAAATACGACTAATACGTGAGTAAAATTTTAATTATTGAAGATGAAGCGGCCATTCGCCGTGTATTGATAAAAATTCTTTCAGAAGAAAGTGAAAGCTACGCAGTCGAAGAAGCTGAAGACGGCGTTAGCGGACTCGAGAAGATCAAAAATTCGGATTACGATTTAGTTCTATGCGACATCAAAATGCCGAAAATGGATGGTGTCGAACTGCTAGAAGCTGTAAAAAAAATAAAGCCGGAAATTCCTATGGTGATGATTTCTGGTCATGGCGACATGGATACGGCCATCCAAACGATGAAACTCGGCGCCTTCGATTACATTTCAAAACCACCCGATTTAAACCGCTTGCTCAACACAGTACGCAATGCGCTCGACAAAAAGCAGCTCGTAGTTGAGAATAAGATTCTGAAAAAGAAAGTTAGCAAAAGCTACGAAATGATCGGCGAAAGCGAGCCCATCAATCACATTAAACTCATGATTGAGAAGGTAGCGAAAACAGAAGCACGTGTTTTGATAACCGGACCAAACGGTACCGGAAAAGAATTAGTAGCACATCAATTACACGAACAAAGCGATCGGGCAGCTGCTCCAATGATCGAAGTAAATTGCGCAGCCATACCTTCGGAACTTATTGAAAGCGAATTGTTTGGGCACGTTAAAGGCGCTTTTACCTCGGCCGTAAAAGATCGCGCGGGAAAATTTGAAGCTGCCGACGGTGGTACGATTTTCTTAGACGAAATTGGCGATATGAGTCTTTCCGCGCAGGCGAAAGTGCTTCGCGCACTTCAAGAAAATGTGGTAACGCGGGTAGGTGCTGATAAAGACATTAAAGTAAACGTTCGCGTAATTGCGGCTACAAACAAAGATTTAAAAACAGAAATTGCTGAAGGACGTTTTCGCGAAGATTTATACCATAGACTGGCGGTGATTTTGATTAAAGTTCCTTCGTTAAACGAACGAAGAAGTGATATTCCGTTGCTGATTAATCATTTCGCTGCCAAAATTGCCGAAGAACAAGGAACGGCTGTTAAGAAATTCTCGGAATCGGCAATTACCTTACTGCAAGAGTACGATTGGACAGGAAACATCCGAGAACTGCGCAATGTGGTTGAACGCTTGATTATTTTGAGCGGTCCAGAAATCTCGGAAAACGACGTAAAATTATTTGCCAGTAAATGAATTTAAAGAAAATTAAGCCCGAAGTAGCGCAATGGCTAAACGATTTGGGCGTCACAACAGCAACCGAATTGCAGGAAGAAACATGGTCGCTGATTAAATCGGGCGTTACTACTGCTGTTCTCGCGCCAAAAGGTTCGGGAAAAACCACGGCATTAGCTATGCATGTGGCTCAAAAACTCGACGGCGCCCACGAACAATCGCCTCGAGCATTAGTCTTGTTACCTGATAATCCTGCGGTGGATGCTTTTGTACTAAACACAACATCTTTGTTTACTTCGCTCGACTTAAAGCTATATCCTGTTTACGATAAGCGAGATATCGATGTCGAGAAAAATGAAATCAGCGAAGGAATCGACATATTAGTAGCGCCAGTAAATAAAGCAGCATTAATTTTTGCTGGAGCGGGTTTTAACGCCAATCGTTTGAAAATAATTGCTATCGATCAACTGGAAGATATGGTTGCCACAAGAAACGAAACCAAATTGCTGCGAATTTTAGACAGTATTTTCGTCGGACAACGATTAATCTTCGCTGAAAAATACAACGAGAAAATCGAGATGGTTATTGATCGTGTTTGCGAAGAGGGTGAAATTTTTGACTACTTAGACTAATGGAATTTTTCAAACAAAATAAGAAAGCAAAGGCCGAGCTAAACTCCGGATTTGGCACCAGCGCTACCAGTTACGGCGGCAGATTTGTGAATAAAGACGGCTCCGCGAATATTCGTAAACGCGGACTTTCTTTTTTTGATCGGATCAGTTGGTATCACACCATGCTCGACATGCCTACGTGGAAATTCTTGTCGATTTTATTTGGATTCTATTTCGCAATCAATCTAGTTTTTGCCAGCTTGTACTATCTTAT
>JAIXTU010000088.1 GCA_027483785.1 Flavobacterium sp. | reverse complement strand
CCCTCAACTTCGCAAGTCAGCTATACCATCGAAGCCGAACCGCTCGAGCAACCCGATTTTACCGCAAGTAACGAGCCTTATGAAGTAGATATTTACCGCGATTTTACGCTAACGGCACAATTGCTGTCGACGATAAAATCGACGTCCAAACTCATTCACGTAACGGCAGCGATTTACGCACAAGAAAACGATTGGCAAAACTGCCTCTTACTTAACGAACATAAAAATGTCGTTGAACTGGTTAACGCCAACTTATTTGTGCGTTTCGGAACTAAAATAAGTACCGCACCACTCTCGGAAGGTTGCCAAAACGGCGTGATTCGAAAAACGATACTTACCGAGGCGGTTTTAAAGGAAAAATATGCGTTTGAAGAGCGACCAATTTCCGTTTTCGAGTTGCAACAAGCCGATGAGCTGTTTTATACTAATGCCATTCAAGGTGTAGGTTCGGTTACCAAATACCGCAAGAAAGAGTACGAAAAAACTGCGGCAGAGGATATTAGAATGCGTTTAAATGCGCTAATTTCCGAGTAATAAACGATTAATTTTGTCTCGGATCGTCGGGAGCATTCGACCACACAAGGTATTCGCCGCCTTGCTCCATCATTTTTTCTTTCCAAAACTTGGAAGTAGGCTTGCTTAAAATTTTGTTTTTGTAGCTATTTTGGGTAACAATCCAAGCGTGCTCGTTCATTTCGCGCTCGAGTTGTTGTGCATCCCAACCGGTGTAGCCCAAGAAAAAACGTATGTTTTGCTTCTCAATTTTCCCGGAATTCATCAGTTCTTTGATGAGTTCAAAATCGCCGCCCCAGTAAATACCGTTGCTAATTTCTACACTGTTCGGAACCAAATGCGGAATGTTGTGAATGAAATACAGGTTGTCTTGCTCGACAGGTCCGCCATTATACACCCGAAATTTTGCAGTAATGCCAGGCAGCAGGTCGCCAATATAAAAGGGAAGTGGCTTGTTAATGATAAACCCAACCGAACCTTCGCTGCTGTGATCGGCTAGTAAAATAACCGACCTATTAAAGGAAACGTCGCCTAAAATCGAAGGCTCAGCAATCAGTAAATGTCCTTTATCGAGTTTATCCGCAGTCATGCCATTTGCGTTTGGATAAATTTAACAAAAAAAAGAATTGAAAAACAGCGCTTTTTAACGGTAACTTTCTTAAAAGTTTCAAATTTTCACTAATGTCCTGAAAACCAAATTTGAAAAGGAAGTGTTTTTTTGATTTTTTGGGCGTTTCGGCAAAACCCAGCCGATTCCCGAACTTTTGCCGCCACGTCTTCCGCTGTATCTTTTGCCTGCGTTCCTACGGCAAAAGGATGTCGCTTCAGCCGTTAACGCACAATCGTTTCCGAAAAATGATTCTCGAAATCTAATAAAAATAAAAAAGGCCGTTCGAAGTGAACAGCCTTTCATATATGGGTGTCGTTTTTTTTTACAAGCCGCCTTCTAATTCAGCACCTGCTTTAAACTTAACAACTTTCTTAGCTGCAATTTTGATTGTTGCACCGGTTTGTGGGTTACGACCTTCACGAGCCGCTCTTTCAGATACTGACCATGACCCGAATCCTACTAAAGAAACTCTTCCGCCTTTGCCTAGTGCTCCAGCAACATTTTTTAGGAATGACTCAAGTGCTGCTTTAGCTGCTGCTTTCGAAATCCCGGCGTCTGCAGCCCTTGCATCGATTAATTCTGATTTGTTCATAATTTTCGTTATTAATGTTGGTTAAAAATATTGTTAATAATAACAAATTTAGTAGTTTATAAATACCACGCAACAAATTAGGCAAAAACTGACCAAAAAAAGTTTATAAATTTAACATTTGCAGATAATTTTGTAGGAAAAATCGCATTTTATGTCGTAAACTCTTGCATTTTCTGCCTGTTAAGTCCGTTTATAAAGTCGATAGCACGCACTCTTTTCTTGCCTGCTAACTGTAATTCTTCAATTTTAAGCGCTCCGGAACCACAACCAACCAGCATTTCTTTACCTATGACTTCGATTTTACCCACAGGAATTGAATTCACTTCAGGTTTTGGTGTCGCTAAAAAGATTTTTGTTGCCGTTGTGGTTTCGTCTTCCTTAAAGAGAGCCCAAGCTGTCGGGTAGGGCGAGAGTCCACGTATAAGTGCATCTACCTCCGTGCAATTTTTAGTCCAATCAATTTTCGTGTTGTCTTTGTTCAGCTTTGGGGCTTCATGCAATGTTTCCGTTTCCAATTGAACTTTGGGTTCAATCATACCTTGAAGAATACCATCTAGTGTCTCAACTACCAATTCGCTTCCAATAACTAAGAGTTTGTCGTGTAAGCTTTCAAAAGTTTCTCGCTCGGCAATTTCTGTCGATCGGTGCAAAATCATCGCACCGGTATCGATTTTATCATCTATAAAAAAGGTAGTTACGCCTGTTTGCGTCTCTTGGTTAATAATGGTCCAATTAATAGGTGCAGCACCGCGGTATTGCGGCAGCAGAGATGCGTGTAAATTAAATGTGCCGTATTTTGGCATGATCCATACGCTTTTTGGCAGCATACGGAAAGCAACTACCACAAAAACATCGGCGTTCCAAGTACGTAACGCTTCAGTAAATGCTTCGTCTTTTAAATTTGTGGGTTGCAGTAAAGGTAGGTTTTGCTCCACGGCAAAATCTTTCACGGCCGAGGTGCTCAGTTTTTGTCCGCGTCCTGCGGGTTTATCTGCCACGGTTACTACACCCACTACTTGATGTGTCGAAGTGGTTAAACGTTCCAAAACACCTCGGGCAAAACCGGGCGTTCCCATAAAAACAACTCGTAAACTCATAATTTTCGGTATGTATTGTCGGCTTGTATTTCTATTAATTCGCCCTCCAGTAAATGTTGAAT
>JAIXTU010000245.1 GCA_027483785.1 Flavobacterium sp. | reverse complement strand
CGTGAATTGTTCGAGTCGGAAGCGTCGTTAATGCGAATGCGCGTGAGCGAATACATGGCGAGATTCGCTATTTCTCGACTCATCGGAGCACCTCCGGGATACGTAGGTTACGAGGAAGGCGGACAATTAACCGAGAAAGTGCGCAGAAAACCTTACGCTGTGGTGCTTCTCGACGAAATTGAAAAAGCACACCCAGACGTGTTCAACATGATGCTTCAAGTGCTCGACGATGGTTACCTAACTGATTCTTTAGGTCGAAAAATCGATTTCAGAAACACGGTTATCATCATGACGTCGAATATCGGTGCGCGCCAGTTAAAAGACTTCGGACAAGGTGTTGGATTTGGAACTGCAGCTAAAGTTTCGCAAAGCGATGAGTACGCAAAAAGCGTTATCGAAAATGCATTAAAAAAAGCCTTCGCTCCAGAATTTCTAAACCGAATCGACGATGTTATCGTGTTCAATCCGCTGGAAAAAGAAGACATCAATAAGATTATCGAAATTGAATTGAAAAATCTGTACAAACGCATCGCTGAGTTGGGTTATCAATTGAATTTATCGGATAAAGCGAAAGCGTTTATTGCAGATAAAGGTTTCGATAAGCAATTTGGAGCACGTCCGCTAAAACGAGCCATTCAAAAATATGTGGAAGATGCTTTGGCGGAGGAAATCATCACATCGAAAATTGCATCAGGTGATGAAATCTTTATGGATATTGAAGATAATGCCGAAGAATTAACCGTTTCTGTGAATAAAGCACAAGAACCAACAAGCTAATTTTCTCTAGGTTTTATTGATATTAATGGCGTTCGGAAATTCTGGACGCCATTTTTATTATTTTCTTAAACTTAAATCAAAATCGGCGGCTTACATTTGGCTTCTTTTACATCAGATAATGTTTGCAGATAAAGTAATTGTTGGAAGCGAAGAATGGTGTTCGTTTCCCGAATTGGGAATCCCATACATCAAGGCGCGCGTCGATTCCGGAGCCAAGACCTCAGCCATTCACGCCATCAATATTTCTCCGTTTCTAAAAGACGGCGAATCGTGGGTGAAGTTTGATATCAATCCGATTCAGAACAATGTGCAAACGCTTTTGCATTGCGAAGCCAAACTCGTAGGGAAACGCGTTGTTAAAAGTTCTAGCGGATTTCGCGAACAACGCTACGTAATTAGTTCCGTGCTCAATATCGGCGGCAGCCAATGGACGGTGGAAATTACACTTACCAACCGCGATTCGATGGGATTTCGGATGCTGCTCGGACGTGAAGCCATGAGCGGACGCGTACTGGTTGATCCGGAACAAAAATACCTGCTTGGCATTCCTTCTTCCGACAGTATTAAAGAAGTATATAAATTCTCGCAAGTAACTAGTCTGGGATTGCGCATCGGCGTTCTGGCCAGCAATCCTGAATTGTACAGCAATAAACGGATTATGGAAGCCGGCGAAATGCGCGGACACGACATGCATTTTTTGAATATCAAAGAATGTTACATGAAACTCGATGCGACGACACCTCAAATCAGGTATCGCGACGGACGTATATTAAACGATTTTGACGCGATTATTCCGCGAATTCGCCCCAGTATTACGTTTTACGGTAGCGCACTTACGCGCCAATTCGAAACACTTGGCATTTATTGTTTAAATTCTGCAGCAGCGATAACACAATCGCGAGACAAGCTGTATTCTTTACAATTATTACTCAATCACGGTTTAGAAATTCCGACAACAGGATTTGCGAATTCGCCATTAGAAACGAACGATTTAATTAAAATGGTGGGCGGACCACCTCTCATTGTTAAGCTGCTTGAAGGAACGCAAGGAAAAGGCGTGGTGTTAGCCGAAACAAAGAAGGCAGCAGAGAGCGTAATCAATGCATTTAAAAGTGTGAATGCAAACATTTTGGTGCAAGAATTCATCAAGGAAGCCAACGGAAAAGACATTCGTTGCTTTGTGGTTGATGGTAAAGTGGTTGCAGCCATACAACGTGAAGCGTTACCGGGCGAATTCCGTGCAAACATTCATTTGGGTGGAACGGCATCGGTGGTAAAAATCACGCCGCAGGAAAAGAAAATTGCCATTCGGGCCGCAAAAGCCATGGATTTAAAAGTAGCTGGCGTTGATATCATTCGATCGAGCAAAGGACCGTTGTTATTGGAAGTAAATTCATCGCCCGGACTCGAAGGCATTGAAGGCGCTACCAATTTTGACATTGCGGGAAGCATGATTAAATCGATTGAAAAAGTGTTTGAAGCCAAGAATTCGCAATGGACCAAGAAGCATTTTAAATCGACCGATAAGAGTTTAGAAAACGAAGGTTAAATTGTTGTGGAAGGAATTGATGTTGGTGATGCTTTTTCGACAACGACATGAGTTTACGACGAAAAGGCGCAAGATTTAAAATTCGAAGAACATTAAGCTACATAACAACCAGAGCTACTTTTTTGTAGCTTCTTAGGCGTCAAGCAAAGCACAATTTTGTAAATAAAAGTGTTGGCTTTTAAGCTCATGAATTTTGAAAAGTTATTTATTTCCAGAAAAACAAGTTTGGATTTAAAGGTGTTTTTTGCAGTTGAGTTTAGGGTTTTGGGGGAAAGGTGGTGGAAGAATGCGTTTTGCAGTGGTTACAAGTGTTAGGCAATCGTGCTTTCCTCTTTTGTTAAGTTTATGTAGTTTGTTTTTTCATTTTATATTCAAATTTTGCGACTTGGAGATTCCATAATTTGAGTGTTTGTTGGGCTGCTAGTTTTCCATTTTCATCGCTAACTCTAAGATTGTCAGTGAATGATTTGATGTACTTACTCCAATAATTTCCTTTCGAATCATTTAGTAAAAAATAAAAACCTGCATCGCCAAATTGGTTTCCTGATGAATCTAAAATCAATTCGTTTTTTTCTCCAACAGAAGGTTTCAAAATGACCGTCGCATTACCGTTTGGTAACGGAAAAATGGCTTTAACACAAGTAACTCCTGAGGGAATTATACAAGTTGTATAGATTCCTGAGTAAATAACTTGTTTTGTTGGTAGTAGTTTTCGTAGCCAAATCGTATATTTTACTTCGTTGGAATTTTTTGCTACTAATTGAATGATCTCACTGGTGATATTTTCGTTAGATTTAATGTTGTTTATTGGAATATTAAGTTGGTTAATTCGTTGACTGAATAGTTTACTTACGATATAACCAAATATCTTGAATATTGGATTCCATTTAACGGTGAGTTGTAATTTATATTCAGATGTTTTTTCGTAAAAATCGACAACGTTTTTAGACAGATTGTTAACTTGATTATCTCGTAAATTCAAACTAGAAATTGAGCTAAATAATCCTTTGGAGTGAGCATTTCTGTTTATATCTAAATCTTCCCTTTTAGCTAATTCATATATAAATTTTTCACCAATTCCGTTTACTTTTCCGAAAGAACCAATCAACCAAGTGTTCTCTAGTGGATTGATTTTTCTCCCAAAAGAAATTACCCATTGTTGCGTACACCAATCTTGAAAATTTTGATTTGTATCTGCAAAATTCATAGTGTTTTAGCTTACTTTGGAATGTAATTGTTTCGATTATACCATTCGCCAAATTCGCCAATCGGTCTAAAACGTAAGGTTGTAAACTCAAAATGAAAATCTTTTCTATCTCGCTCTTTCATTGCGTTTAGATGTCTTTTAGGCTGTGGTGTTTTACTATGTCCGCGAACCATATCTGTCATAGCTTTCTGCGTTTTCCAAATTGAAAAGGTGGAAATTACATTTGGATAACGAATAGAAGCCAAAGACAAGGTCGTTTCTTTATCATCACGAACTTGTTTTTCAACAGGTCTACCCCAGCGAAGAAATCTTGGAATCTGGAAGTATTTCATTCGGGCGATT